>DATBWE010000176.1:0-2621 GCA_036514975.1 Bathyarchaeia archaeon | reverse complement strand
GTGCAAACACACCTCCCAGCCCAACCGATTGGTTCCGCCCGAAATGAAGTTGCTCAGCGATCTTCTGAGAAAAAGGAAAACTAGGAAGATACACGGTACAAGTCCACGATGACCTCTTTCCACTTTCTCCTGTGAAACTCGAAGAGGTGCGGAATCTTCATGTTCATGCTGCGAACAGCATCAATCTTCCAGCCCTTCCTCTTCGCAAGCCGGAGAAGGAACAGCCTAGCTGCGGCCTTGTGAATAGAGTAGACGACCGGAGCCAACTCTAATGCCCGGCCGAGAAAAGCCGTGTCGGCGTGCCGAACCCTTGTCCCGTAGGGCGGGTTCATCACTGCCGTGTCGAATAGTCCTCTGACAGCGTCTAGGCTGCTGACAAGCCAGTCAACTTTGGCCTCTGCCTTTCGGGCGTTTGTCGCCGCCACCGAAATCGCCCGTGGGTCAATGTCAACTCCCAAGACATGTTTCGCCCCCATTAGAGAGGCTCCTATTGCCAGACGGCCGGTTCCTGTTCCTAGGTCCACGACCTTGTCTTCGAGGTCGTTGTGTTCAAAGCCTGCCATGAATAGGAGTTCTGATGCTACTTCAGGTGATACCGGGTACTGTTCCAGTTTCAGCTGAGGGTTCGGTAGGGTCTGGAGCTGCCCAAGCTGAACCTCCAGCTGGCGTTTGGATAGTTGCCTCCTAGGCCTCGCCATCTAGAGCCGTACCAGGCCACGCTCTAGAAGCTGTTCCCAGGTCCAGGCTCCTACTGCCACCATGATTTCGTCCCGTGTGAGGATGGGTTTGGGAAACCTCTCAGGGTCGTCTAGAGCCAGTCTTGGACATGCAGTATCCACGAAAACCTCAAGGTCTGCGAAGTCCATGAGTTTCTCCGGTAAGACTTCATCAGCGTATAGGAGGACCCCGCTCTTGCCTTTCTCTTCCAACTGTTGGAGAATGGACATTGCTATCTGCGGGTTGCACTGTCCGGGCTTTGTGGAGATGATTATTCCGAACCTGTTAGCCATGCGTGCTTTCTCGATCATGGCGAACCGTTGGCGGACGATTCTCTCCCTGTCCGAGTCTAGTGAGCGTACTGTTCCGTCGTAGGGGTCCGCTAGAACAGTAGGCTTCTCAACAGACAGTGCGGCTCCTATTCCGTGAAAGTAGCTTCCGACAACGAGGAACGAGTCGACCTGCGGCTGTATTTTCCTCAAGCCAAAGTAGTCGCAGCCCAGGACCTGGCCCTTATCATGGGCCCATGGTCCTCGCCCAGGGACGTGGACGGTGAAGCCCTTCTCGCTGAGAAACTGTTCGACCTGTGGAAGAACATGAAGGTGTTGTAGAGTGGTTGCAAGGCCGATTGTCTTGCCCTGAATGAGTGGGAGAGACTTTTCTACGACCGGGATGACTTCGTGCCTGCTCCTGGCGGGAACGTAGACCACCGGTACTCCATTAGAGCCGTCTCGAAGGAACTCGTTGTGGCCATAGTGTACTAGAAGGTCTGCTTTCAGACGCGATGCTGCGTCCAGTGATAGGTCACAGGCTCCCCACGCGGAGACGGCTGACACGAACACCTCCGCCCCTGTCTTTGCTCGGACACGGCTGGCGAGGCGGGGTCCTTCAGCCTTCAACCCATCCGGTAGCTGGATGAGTATCCTTCGGGCACCTCTCCCCGTTATCTCCGCCACGAGCCTCTCCTCCTCCAAATCGAACATGTCCACGTCAAACACCGAAGCGGGAAGCTTCAGTGCCCTACCCGGGCGATATAAACAATCAACGCAGAACAGCGGGTTCCGTTACCAGAGACACCCGAGTAACACGACCGTTAAGGTGCCAATCCCTGGCGCGAGAGCATCGCCATGACCGAGAAAGTGGGAGGACCCGGCACAGTTGTTCTCACGGGCTATACTGGTCCCGACGCAGTTTCCCGGCTGATAGACAAGTCGCTCAAGCCTGGGACCAGTATGTCCATTGGGGTTTCGGGAGGAAGAGTGAACATCACGCTGGATGGCTCGGGAGACTGGACCATAGTGGTGGGCCTGCATCCTCGCTCAGAGCGGACAACAGCTACAGCTCACTCACTTGAGAAGCTTGGATTCTTCAGGGCCGCGGAAAACGACGGAACCATCTACCTCCTATGGACATCGGCTCTGGAAGAGCGTGTGGGCGATAGATCCTTGGTAGAAGGCACATTACTCGAAACTCTGAATGCCCTACAGAGGACCGCGCCGACAAACTACATCTGTTAGGTTCCGTTCATTCGCACAGTGGCAGCTCACAGGGTCGCCGTGAAGAGATGGGTCTGGATCACAGTGTACATGTCCACGTATGGCTTGACTTCGACCTTTCCAAATCCATTTTTTTTCAGCATATACCCGATCACCCAGGGAGTCCACAGGTAGACCTTGAAGGTATCATGCTTCGATCGGCTGTAGTATAGGCGTTCGAAATAGCCCTCCCGGGGGTTGAAACCATAATGGACGTTTAGAACTGGAGGCCTGAGGTGGGGGACGAACGCGTCCCTGTATTGCGGGATGATTCGGAAGACCATATCAGTCTGGTCTATGAGGAAAAACCCTTTCTTCGCAAGAAGCTTCCTGACTTGGGCTACGACCTCGTCAAAATCGTATATGTTG
>DATBWE010000175.1:0-3761 GCA_036514975.1 Bathyarchaeia archaeon | reverse complement strand
CCCGTCCCCAACAAGATCCAGGAAACAACCCTGGTCAATCGTTCCACGGACGAACTTGGCTTCCTCTGGAATTTTCAGGCATGGAGCCTCGTGTTCGTACTACTCCCTATCAGCGCCACAATACTCGCCGTGGTCAACCTGTTCTCCAAAGAGGGAGAAGCAGAATGAGTGAAAACTTCTACCTGCTCGCAACGGCAGGCGTCCTATTCTTCAGTGGGCTCGCCACAATAGCCACTGCGCGGAATCTCGTGAAGAACATCATGGGATTCCAGGTAATGCTGTTTGGAGTAAACCTGGCCCTCTTCACCGCCGGACTCAGCGACACGGGACCATCTCTATTCTCGTCAACGCTGGTCGTGCTGTCAATCGTCATGGGTGCCTCTGTTGAGGCATTAGCCCTCTCACTGGCAATCCTCCTCTACCGCAAGTATGGAACACTGAACCCCTGGTTGATTCGGAGGCTCAGCCACTGACCCTGAACCCTCTGGACTGGCTGGTGTGGACAATCCCACTGGCAGCGGTTCCGCTCATTCCATTCGTGGGAAGAGTAAGCTCGAAAGCTCGCAACTACTTCGCTGTCGCAGTCTCACTAGTCACAGCCCTCGTCACCGTTAGCTTGCTCTTTACTTCTCCTCTTCCCCGCGAATCGTCATTCCCATGGCTCAGAGCCTACGGCTTCAATCTCGAAGTGAGAGTGGATGGGCTCTCCATATTCCTAGCCCTAGTGGTGAACCTCCTGGGAGCCCTCATCGTTCTCTACTCCCTCGGATACATTGGAAAACAGCCGGGACTCGACCGGTACTATGCACTGATTCTTCTTTTCATAGGGTCTATGACCGGACTTGTAATGGCCGGCAATTTCCTGCAACTGTACATCTTCTGGGAATTGGTGGGAATCTGTTCCAGCTTCCTAATCGCGTTCTGGTATGACCGTCCGCAGGCTGTGCGCGCGGGCCTCAAAGCCTTCATAGTGACACGGGTTGGCGACATTGGCCTCCTCTTCGGCCTGGTCTACCTTTACGCGAACACGGGCTCCGTCAGTTTCTCAGCACTGGAAACTCTGGCTGGAAACGGCTCAATCCCATCTGCAGTCATCACAGTGAGTGGTCTTCTAGTCTTCGCGGGGGCAATGGGAAAATCTGCACTGTTCCCGCTGCACGTCTGGCTTCCTGACGCCATGGAGGGGCCTACCACCGTCAGCGCACTCATACATGCTGCGACAATGGTCAACGCTGGAGTCTACTTGGTCGCGAGGACGTACCCCATCTTCTCCGCGGACCCAACATGGCTCGCAACAATCGGCACGGTCGGGATAGCCTCTGCACTCTTTGCCGCACCTTTGGCAATTGCGACTGTTGACATCAAACGAGTGCTGGCCTATTCCACCATAAGCCAGCTAGGCCTAATGTTCGCAGCTCTGGGTCTCGGGTCCAGCCAGGGCTGGTTCTCGTCCCAGTTTCACTTATTGAGCCAGGGAGCGTTCAAAGCGCTGGGCTTCCTCGCCGCAGGCTCAGTCATTCACGTCCTCGGAACGAGGGACATGGAGCAGATGGGAGGGCTGAGAAGCCAGATGCCCCTCACGTTCATCGCCTTCGCCTTCTCGACATTCGCCCTGGCGGGGGTCCCGCCTTTCATCGGGTTCTGGAGCAAAGACTTGATCCTGACAGCATCTCTTGAAAGTGGCAGTTTGACGCTATTCCTGCTAATCCTTCTCGTCTCAGTGATGACCGTGTTTTACTCGTTTCGTGCGCTGTTCAAAGTCTTCATCGTCAGGCCTTCTCATGGCCTGGAAAACAACGTTCACGAATCGCCCATGGTCATGATTATACCGCTCATGATTCTCAGTGGAGCGGTACTCCTGTTATTCGTGTTCCAAGAGTGTCTCGCCGGTCTGTTGGGGGCAAGTCTCGAAACTGCACCCGCACCGGAGATTTACCTTTCATCTCTCGCAGCTCTGTTCCTCGGGTTCATCCCTGTCTACCTGGTCTACTGGAGAAGAGGAGATTTGTCCACGGAAATCGTGGCGCGGCACTCTTCCCTCCGTCTCTTGCGACGGGCTCTCTTAGACGGATACGGTTTTGACCGTCTCTATGAAACACTGTTCGTCCGCCCAGCTCAAATTACGGCAGCGAAAGTCCGTAGTCTCCAGACGGGGATCCTTGGCGTAAACTTCTGGGCACTCCTAGTCTTCCTCGCCGTCGTCTTAGCGGTTTTTCTGTTATGATCGAGCTGGTATTCTATCTCTTCACTATCGCATTCTTCGGAGTAGTTTCAATATTGACTGTTGACCTGCTGGTAAGGCCTCGGCTTGCCAGAAGAAGCTACGTCAGCGGCACAATCTCGTCATTGGTCTATCTATCATTCCTGTATCTTGCATGGAGATTATGGTCCATGGTCCAGTCAACTGGAGAAGGCATCTTCTCCGTTGATGTAGGCCCAGTGAGCTCTTCTCTGCAGGTCAGCCTCCTTGGCCTGTATGTTTTCGGAATCGCCGCCTTTCTAGGCCTGGTCGCGTCAGTCTACTCGATCAGGTACATGGAGAACTTTCGAAACGCAGCAATCTTTCACTCTCTCATAATCCTCCTCGGCGTCAACATCTTCGGAGTTGCCGTGTCCGGCGACCTTCTGGCGCTCTTCATCTTCTGGGAAGGAATGAGTATTTGCGCGTACGGGCTGGTGGCATTCCGCAAGACAAGCTGGGAGGCCCTGGAGGCTTCCATCAAGTATCTGCTACTGGCAGGTGTTGGAAGCCTTATCGCTCTCTACGGAATAGCCATCATATACTCGATAGCTGGGACTCTCAACTTTCAATCACTCTCAGACCTCGAAATTGCTCCGAACGTCAGTGTGCTGTTTGGACTGGGGCTCATGATAGCCGGGTTCGGTGTTGAAGCGGCCATCGTGCCACTCCACACATGGCTTCCCGATGCGCATCCTGCAGCACCGTCCCCCATGAGTGCACTCCTCTCGGGCATCGTGATAGAGGTGGGAAGCTTCGCGATTATCCGCATCATAGGAGGTTCATTCCTTAGCCAAGGTATGATCGTGATTCTCCAGCCCGTGTTTGTAGCCTTCGCGGTTCTAACGATGTTTGTGGGAAACCTGTCAGCGTTTTGGCAGGACGACCTGAAACGACTCCTGGCTTTCAGCAGCGTTGCCCAAGTCGGCTACATTCTTCTCGGAATCAGCACATTCACAGCCGCTGGCATATCGGCCGGCATGTTCCATATTTGGAACCATGCTCTCCTCAAGGGACTGTTTTTCCTCCTCGCCGGTATCATCAGCTTTTCTCTTGGAACAAGAAGCCTAAACGACATGGCAGGGGTTGGTCGAAAATGGCCGGTGCTGGGACTGCTATTGTCAATGAACGCCCTGGCAATGACGGGTGTGCCTCCCTTTGGGATGTTCTGGAGTGAGTTTCTCATCATCCTCTCAGCGATACAGACAAAGAGTAGCCTGATGTATGCTGCAAGTCTTCTGATGCTCCTCAACATAGCCTTCTCCGTAGGATACTATTTCCGAATAATCAGACGCATAGCCTTCGACAAGCCAAGCGATTTTCTGAATTCGACCCAGATGAAGCCACAATCGGCGATAATGTTGACATCATGCACTGTATTGCTGGGATTGAGCCTGCTGACGGGCCTCTACCCAGACTGGTTCTACGCACCAGCATTGCAAGCAGTCGCGACGTTGATAGGAAGCTAGCACTACGGAGGTGAGAGAGTGTCCAGAACACGAGTCATCAAGGACATCGAGAA
>DATBWE010000174.1:0-2412 GCA_036514975.1 Bathyarchaeia archaeon | reverse complement strand
GAGCGGACAAAAGAGAGACTCAAGGAGCTCCAGGAAAAACTCCAGGAAAGACTCCGGCCGTCCACAGGCTCAACGAACTGAGAGACAATCCGACCTGAACGGGACAGGAAGCAGGAAGCCTTGGAAGAGCCTGCTCAGGTCCCTAGTCTCGAAGACCACGAACGCAGAGAATGTTGTCCTTTTCTGCCACCAGAACGCTGACCCGGACGCAGTCTGCTCGGCCCTAGTCCTCAAGGCCGTGCTACAACGCATTGGCCCGGGTGCGAAGATGGAGGTTTCATGTCCCGGAGGAATAGGCGCGTCGACCAAGCAGCTTCTCGAAAACCTCGGCATCACACCTCCAGGGGAAAAAACGGGAGAGAACGTGGACCTTGCAGTACTGGTAGACACGAACACACTGGACCAGCTGGGCAAGGCAGGGGAGCATGTACTCTCGTCAAAGGCGGACCTCGTGGTGGTTGACCATCACCATCCGCACCCGGACACGGAGAAGATTGCTTCGCTGATGATAGTTGACGAGTCGGCCGCAGCCGCCGCCGAGGTAGTGTTCAACCTGGTGGAAGCTTCGGGAGAATCACTGGAGAGACAGGAGGCGCTAGCCCTGCTTGCCGCAATCTTTGTGGAGACGAGGCATTTTCTCCTCGCTCGAAAGTCTACGTTCCAGGCGGCAGCAGGGTCGGTCGAGTATGGGGCGGACCCGCGCTACCTCGCTCAGGCCCTGAGTTCGCCAATGAACCGTTCGGAAAGGATTGCGCGTCTAAAGGCCGCGAGCCGCGGCCAGATCACAGTTCTCGGGAACTGGATTGTGGCGGTGTCCGAGCTGGGGTCCTACCAGTCTTCCGCCGCTAGGGCGTTTCTCAGCCTAGGAGCGCATGTTGCGCTTGTCGGGGGAGAGACGAAAGATAGGGTCCGGGTCAACATGAGGGCCACTGAAGACTTCTCACGAAAGACAGGCGTCCACTTGGGAAGAGACGTCGCGATCGCGCTGGGAAAACAGCTCGGGGGAACTGGCGGAGGACATCCTACAGCCGCCGGGCTTTCAGCCAAGGGAGAGGTCAAGGATATTCTGCGATTGTGTGTTGAAAGGGTAACGGAGTGCCTCGGCCCGGTTCAGGCCTAATATAACACGGGGACCTTACCATAATCGAGTACTAACTCAAGAGTGAGTAAGACCTGTCCCAGGGCGAAGGCCTGATTGTTGTAAGGGGTCTTGGGTTCACCTATGCGGGCTCAAAGCGGCCGGCTCTGGAAAATGTGGGTTTGACTGTTCGACGTGGAGAGTTCACTCTTCTTACCGGCCCGAGCGGTTGTGGAAAGTCTACTCTCTGCCGTTGTTTCAACGGGCTGATTCCAAACTTCTACAATGGAGAACTGACTGGTGAGATAGTGGTTGATGGCGTCAGCGCGTCTTCGATGCTCACCAGCGAGCTCTCCCGCAAAGTGGGCTACGTGTTCCAGAACCCGGAAAACCAGCTGTTCGCACTTACCGTTGAGAAGGACATTGCCTTCGGCCCTGAAAACCTCGGACTGCCCCGTGACGAGATCCGGCGACGCGTCGACTGGGCGATGAAAGTCACGAACACGGTGGCGTTGAAGGATCTTGCGCCGTACGAGCTCTCTGGCGGGCAGCAGCAGAGGGTGGCGCTGGCAGGGGTCCTGGCCATGGAGCCCAGCGTGATAGTTCTGGACGAGCCTACTTCTTTCCTGGACCCGCGGACCGCGCAGGACGTTATGAGGGCTGTCGACGGGCTGAGGCGTGAACACGGCATCTCTGTCTTAGTGGTGGAACATAGGCTGGACCTTGTGGCGCGTCACGCAGAGCGACTGGTTGTAATGGACAAGGGCAGGGTTGTGGCTGACGGTGGGCTTGGAGCTGTATTGGAGACCGAGTTTGAACTGCTTGTGGGGCTGGGAGTTGGCATTCCTAGGGTCAGCCTCCTCTGGAACCTGCTGCGGAGGGACGGACTCGTATCAGGACCCGTTCCTTCCAACGTCGACGGAGCGGCTGAGGGCTTGTCGCGGAGGCTGGCTGATTGATTTCCCTGGAAGCTGTCTCGTTCACCTATCCATCAGGGGCACTGGCTTTGGAGAATGTTGACTTGGCCATAGAGGCCGGACAGTTTCTTGCGATCATGGGAGAGAATGGCGCTGGCAAGACGACCCTGGCAAAGCAGCTCAACGGGCTATTGAAGCCAACCCGAGGGAGGGTCACGGTGGACGACCAGGACACCCGGAAGGTTAGTGTGGCGTCTCTGGCGCGGAAGGTGGGGCTCGTGTTCCAGAACCCTGACCACTTATTATTCTCGGAGACCGTTAAGGACGAAGTTGCGTTCGCCCTCAAGAACTTCGGCTACCCTCCGGAGGTTGTCGAGAAGCAGGTAGCTAGAACCCTTGAAGCAATGGATTTGACTA
>DATBWE010000173.1:0-3671 GCA_036514975.1 Bathyarchaeia archaeon | reverse complement strand
CCCTCCAGGCCATAACCCACCTCAACCCGCCACTGCCTCTCGTCCGTCGAGACAAGCACCAGGACCCCGTTATCCAGTTCTCGTTTTCCAAGCCCGTTCTCCTCAAAGGTCCTTACGGCGAACAGGTCGATTCCGAGAGGCTGGGTCGTGTTAACTACCAAGACAGCGACTTCCGCGGAGGTCTCTTGGTCCACCTCTAAACACAGTTCCTCAATCAAATCCCTTTCACCGGATAACAGGGAAGGAGGGTCTGTGAGGTCGTTGACGTACAGGAATATTGACGGAACTTCCTGGCCGTGCACTGGGGCCAGAAGGGGCGTGAAGAGGAGGAGAACAAACAGCAGGTTTCTAGCTTTCAAAGCCCAGCTTCCAACTGCAATGGACCGGGACCCTAGGGGCCGCCGGGAATCGGGTCGTAATATCCCAGCTCTCTGAATCCGAACGAGCCGGCTATGATGTTGGACGGGAAAGAACGAACTCGTATGTTGTAGGCTCTCACTTGGTCGTTGAACCTCATCCGTTCTACAGTGATCCTGTTCTCTGAGCCCGCGAGTTCGTACATCAGGCTTGAGATGGCCTCGATTGACCGAAGCTCGGGGTAGTTTTCATAAACAGCGTTTATCTGGATGTCAAGCGCGTTCGTAATGTTAACCTTCGCCTGAAGACCAGTTGTGTTGATCCACTGGGATCTTAGCCGAGTAATGCTCTCGTAGGTTGTTCTCTCGAAAGTTGTGTAGTTAAGGGCCGCATTGAGAAGTTGTGGAATGAGGTCGATTTTTCGTTGGTACACGTTTTCTACCTGTGCCCACTGGGCCTCAGCATTTGTCTGTCCTGCAACAAGCGAGTTGAAAGCGAACCCTATCCAGCCCAAAAAAATCACAGCCGAGAGAAGAACAGCAAACAGGACAATCCTTCCACGGCCTAATGGCCTCATGACCGCGCGAGAGACGCGTCGCGTGGTCAAAATACCTTTCGCGTCCCATATGTCAGAAGATAGCCCGAGTCCACGCAGAGCTTTCTCCGGATGCAACTTCCCAGTTTTGGCAAGGGTTACGGCATTCTATTGGGACGGTTCGGACTTTGCCGTGGCTTAGCTGAAGTCCATTGCGGACCGGCACAGTGCCAGCGGAGCGAGGCGGTAGGCCGGGGCGATGCCCTGCAGAGGACGCCTCCACGCATACCGAGAACAAAGGTGTCTGCTAGTGCCCTGGACGATAGACTTTCTCGCGCTCGGGACAGCCTCTCTCGCGCTTTACTTCAACCTCCGTCTAAAGAGGAACTACTTCCTCGACTCCAAGTACTTCCTAGCTTTCGCCAACATCGGTTTCATTCTCATCATGCTAGAACACATGGTCTCGACTCTATCGAACACCCCTAGTTCGATTGCCTTCTTCGTAGTGTTGAACGGAGCCATCGCAACATTCGTCGGGTTTACAAGTTTCATGCTAGAGAGAAGGACCTTAGGAACGGTCTTCCGCGAACTCGCCGAGTTCCTCCGCAACCCCCCCAAAACCTTCACCGTCTACATTAGCATAGTGCTGTCCTGGACTGTTGTATCACTAATCCTGTACCCATTTCAGCTCCACCAGTCGCCAGGGCCCGGGGGAAACACGTACTACTACACTTTCGAACAATGGTGGCTCGTGTTCAGCGTAGTCCTCGTCGGGTCCTTCTTCGCTGGGCCAGTATATTCTCTCTACCGGCAATCACTCAGAATCACGGATGTGAAAATCCTGCGTTCCATGCGTATACTCGTCGTTTGCTGGGCCGGTTTTGGAATAATGGAATTCATGAGGGGCACAGCAGGCTCCAACTCGATGCTCGTCCAGGCCCTAGGTTCTGTCGTAGATAGTTTCCTCTTCGTAATGATTAGCCTAGCCTTGAGAGAGCCTACCCTTCTGGGAAGAATCATTTCAAGCGCTGAGGTTCTGAACCAGGCGGTGAACCTAGCAAATACAGACACGATAGTTCTCTACGGCGCAGACTCTGACCGGAGAAAGCTGGCGGAGAATTTTGCACGACAAGAACCAGCTAAAGGTCACAGTGCGGTCTGCTTCGTCCCAAAGACGGATGTGCCCCTCTACACCGTATTCCTAAGAGAGGTCTCAACTGCTTCAAGCAAGCAGATGGTTGACGTTCAACCAATAGAAGCAACTCTAGGAATCGGAGAAGACAACGTCTTCCACCCAGGCTTCTCAAGGGGGACGAGAGAACTCATTGACCTAGGCGAGCTGGATTCTGACCTCTGCCAGCGCGTTATGGCCAAAGTGAGGGCTATGGACGCGTTGCCCGGACCCTCCAGGAAGGGCAGAGTCTGGGCCATCAGAGTTGAGGGCACGGGTACAGAGATAGTCGACGAGCTACGGCGCTACTCTCCCAACGCTCGCGTCATCAACCCTGCCTTCCACCAGGACTTTTTCTCGGGAATGGTTGGGATGGAGCACCAAAACCTCCTGGGAAACAGGGTCCTAGTGGAGTATGATCCCTCCAGCAGTTTTGAAGGCATAGTCCTGAAGTTCGTTCTCGAGTTTCAGGCCAACGTAGACCCAGTCGCCGTCTTCACCAGCACGGGAAGCCCTACCCACACGCTGATAAGAGGAAGTAGCAACGTTCGTCTTTTCACGGCAAGCACCAGGACCTCCACTCCCCTGAAGCTCTCCGAGGACGAAGTCCTCTTGCCTGAGAGAGACACGTCGCTCCTGATCGACGCGGTCGACAAGCTGTTTGAGGCTTACAAAGGACGGCCAGTAGGCATCGCTATGGACCTGATCACGGACCTTGTTCTTTCACAGGGCTTTGACAGAACCTATGGTGTTCTATCCACCATCTCGGAAATGGCTGAGACTGAACACGCGACACTGCTCGTGCTCGTAAACCGTCTCGCACTAGACGAGACGATTCTGAACGGGATCAGAGGACTCTTCCGTTTCCAGCTGAGCTACGATGAGGGAGGGCTGAAACTAGTCCGGCTTCCTGGCACTGGAACCCGAAGGACGGAAGACTCGCAGTCCCTCTCTCCTGGACAGGGTGTTTCGGTAGCTTAAAACAAACCCGGCCCGTTTCCGGGGATACCTTATCTCCCGGCCTCCGGGCACGGGGGACGGTGCGCTCATACTTGGCATCAGGCTTTGTACAAGTGGAAGGGGGAAGGCTCTACTATGAGGCTGCGGGAGACGGTACACCGCTCATTCTGATCCACGCCGGGTTCCTTGACAGCAGAATGTGGGACAGCCAGTTCCAGGTATTTGCGAAGACCCACAGGGTCGTCAGGTATGACGTGAGAGGGTTCGGAAAATCCGACCGGCCCAGCGAGAAGTTCTCCGACGCCGCAGACCTACTGGCCCTGGTTCAACACCTCAACCTTGCGAAGGCCATCTTGATTGGAGTGTCGAACGGTGGAAGGATAGCCCTGGACTTCACGGTCCAGCACCCGGAAAGGGTCGAAAGGCTAGTACTGGTAGCGACCGGGGTTCACGGATACGAGACAGTGCCAGAGGAGGACAAGGTATGGGAAGAATTCGAGAGGAAAATGAAGCCCCAGGAAGACCTTGCCAAGGAGGGAAAAATCAGGGAAGCTGTCGAGATGGACGTGAACGCGTGGGCCCCTGCTCAGAGCCCCGGGTCTCGCGAACACATTCTAAGCATCGCCCTCGACAATTCCCACATACTCA
>DATBWE010000172.1:0-2252 GCA_036514975.1 Bathyarchaeia archaeon | reverse complement strand
TGTCGAGGACTATAGAGTAGGTGCCGGGCACATCGGTGTTCGCGGGGGTTCCACTGATTGTCACCCAGCCTGGAGGCAGGCAACTCGAGCAGGGGTACTGTGTTGCCCCAACTCCTCCGCCTGTTGAATTTGACAATGAGTTCACATCGATATAGGACGAATCCGCGCCGCCGGGCTTGGTCACAGTAATCCGGAAAGTATGAAGGGTGTTTGCCGTCCCACCTGCATATGAGAAGCTGATAAACACGGTCTGGGTCAAGTTCACTGTTGGTGGGCTTGCAACGATTGTACCAGTGACCGCCCACCCAGAAGGAATGAAAGTGGGTATCAGGACTAGGGAGAGACCTGTCACAATCAAGAACAGTCTGATGCTTCTGCTGGGTTTCAATCTGAACCGGGCTACCGCTAGGTCCTTCTCCCCTGGGCACTGATGCCCAAAGTACCTGAACGCTGACGAGAGTTTACCACGGTGAAACGTTATGTTACTACATGATTCGCCGTCAGGTTACAGTCGGGGAACGAGACTCGATAGATGGAAATTGACGGAGAACTCTCCAAAAAAAACGGGACGTGTAAGAATGATACACATGTGAGAGACTGCTGGGCTTACTGGCTTTTCTTGCCCAGGTTGTGTCTCTTCACGTACTGCCAGAGTCTCTTCGTCATCTCAGAGGGCGAGATCTTCTGTCCCTCCCTGCCACCCAGCACGGTAGCAAGGTGTTCGTCCAGCTCAATCCCGTATCCCCCGAAAGAACCTCTCTTGTTTGTCGTCAGGCTCACCTCCTTGGCCCAAGCTCCGGAGCGTCGTAGGGGCGGAAGGAGGACTAGCTCACAAATTCGCTTCGTAACCGGCCAGCAGCACCCGCTCGTTACAGCAGGCGCGCGACATACGATCAGGGCTCATCGGCAGAATCCAAGAAATACTGGATAATATCGGGAAAATTGCGAATCCCGTCAGACGGACCTGGTGCCTCTAGTACCTTCTATGCTTCTGGTAGCAATCCCTACAATAGACGGGTCTCCCCTGTGTCGGTTTGAAAGGAACTTCAGTCTCCTTTCCACACTCAGAGCATACCGCCTTGAACATTGTTCGAGGACCACCAAAATCCGAACCTCTACGACTCATCGGCCTGATACACCTCCTATAGGCTGATGGGGGGTGGAAAACACTAGGCTATAGGTCTTCGGAAGCCGATTTGCAGAATCGTGTCAAACTATCGACGACGCTTGGTCCTACGCCATTCATCATAATTCCTCTCTCTTCTCAGTTCTTACACCTCCATGCTGCGAACAGAACGAGATTAGCCGGTTCGATCACGAGGCTTCGTCCAGTATTCAGCAGGTCTACACAACCGGTATGCCGGGGCATATGTAAAGGCCTGCTTACCACACCGCCAATTCGACCCTTTTTCCAGCAGGAAAGGTACAATCTTAAGTCGCGCTGCAAAATAGTCCAACAGAGCCACTCGCAACAGCACCATATTTTTGGTCGTCTAGATGAGCGAACCTGGAACCCTGCCGGTCGACACGAGAGAATGGCCAATTCAGATGTACCTGGCCAAGCATCGAGATTCACTGAAGGACCCAGAGTCGTTTTGGGCTGAAATCGCACACCGGCTGACCTGGCATCGGGGATGGGACAAGGTGCTGGAGTGGAACCCTCCCTTCGCCCGATGGTTCGTCGGAGGCAGACTCAACGCGTCAGAGAACACGCTAGACCAGCACATGAAAACCTGGCGCAAGAACAAGGCAGCCTTCCTCTGGGAGGGCGAGCCCGGAGACCGACGGACAGTAACATACCAGGAACTGTTCCAGACCACAAACAAGCTAGCCAGCGCTCTTCAAGACTTTGGTGTCAGGGCCGGCGACGCGGTCGCTCTCTATCTTCCTCTCATCCCAGAATTTCCCGCAGCCATGCTTGCGTGCGCAAGGATCGGGGCTCCCTTCACCGTTGTGTTCTCCGGCTTCAGCTCCAAAGCATTGGCGGAGCGGATTCAAGACTGCGACGCCAGAGCGGTCATCACCGCCGACGGCGGATTCCGTCGGGGCAAGACCATCAAGCTCAAAGCGGTTGTTGACGAAGCGCTGGAAAACACGCCCAGCGTCAGGCACACTATCGTCTTTCGCCGAACAGGCGAGCAAGTTTCGATGCAGGAAAATAGGGACCGATGGTGGGACGAACTTGCAACCCAAGCTTCCGCATACGTGGACCCTGTGCCAGTTGAAGCGTCGCACCCTCTATACATCCTCTA
>DATBWE010000171.1:0-2612 GCA_036514975.1 Bathyarchaeia archaeon | reverse complement strand
GCCCAGTCCGTGGCTGGGGTCTTGGGTGCTCTGCTCGGATACAGCCCCACCCTTCAACCTAGGGCCTTCGTCTCGAAGAGGCTTCAGAAGAACCATGAACTCCACGGTCGTAATTTTGATATCCGTGGAAGCTTCTGACGTTGGCTTTAGTGCAGAGTCTGGGTGCGAGGATGGACTGCTCAAGCTACCCACATGATGGACCTGGCTGCCTCTCCAAGGATGCTACAGTTGGCGTGAGCCGTTACGGGTCAAAGCAAGGCCGTAGCTTGTCTAGAAGGATATGCCTAGAAAGTTGCCAATTACGACCCCGACAGCGTACAGGGCGATGGTGGCCCCAAGTATGATTGCCGTGATTTCCACGAACTGTCTTCTGAAAACGCGCCCCGAAATCACTGAGTCATAGTATGTGATGATTGCAACTAGTATGATCCCCGCAGCCAGCGACGCTACCAGAGCCACTAGCATAGACCTAGTCAGGAAGTAGGGAAAGGCAAGCGCGGTAGCAGTTAGCATGTAGGTAACACCGGTATAGACAGCTGACCACCGCGCGGACCCACTGAAGCCCTGTTTTGCCTGGGCGTAAGCTGCTGAGGCCATTGCTATTGAAGCGGCCATTCCGGCTATGACCCCTGCCAGGCCGGCCAGCTCCGTCCGGTCGTATACTCCCAGTGACCCGGCGTGAATTGCCGCAACCTCCACAACAGCGTCGGCCAAGCCTAGAACGATGAACGACATGTACTTGACGCGTCCTTCTTCGATGCTGCTCATCAGAAGGTTCTCGTGTTCTTGTTCCTGTTTGATTATCTGCTCGAACCGTGCCCTATCCGTCTCAGGTACCAAGGAGTAGACTGCACTGTACTGCTTGATGACTGCCTCTTCGTGTCTTTCAAGGAACTTGAGGGTAAAGGTTAGACCCAGAATCAACCTGATCATCAGCACGAAGTGTACTTTGAGCCTACCAACTCTAACGTCTTGCCGGGGAACGTATCTACTCCAAAAGTCATAGTGAGCATGTTCGGTCTGGGCGAGGCCGTTCAGAGCCTCTTTGAATCTCGGATTCTTCTCCGTTCTAGAGAGCGCCGAGTACACTGTATGATCAGTAAACTCGTCCTTGCAGGCTTGGGCTGCGACCTCAATCAGCCCTGCCCTACTCAGTGACTGCTGCATGTCTACTTCTCCGGTATCGAGCATGGTTTGCTAGTAGTCTGCTATCTCAATCCTTGGCTTTTCAAGCATCTGGTCAAGATGGTCTGCAACCCGGTGAATTCCCTCATCGATCCTCTCCGGATTCTCGGAGACGAAGTTGAGCCGGAAGTAGCCTCCGTTGCGTGGCATTCCGAACGCGCTACCGGGGACGATTGCCACTTTCGCCTCGTTGAAGATTCTCTCAGAGAAATCGACATCATCCGGGACTCCTAGGAGTCGTATGAAGTAGTAGAAGCCGGCCTGGGGAATGACGAATCGGGAGTTTGGAATCCATTTTCGAAGGCTTGACTCCATCACGTCTCTTCGTCCCCTGTATGTTTTCAGCACTGTGAGAATGTATTCTTCCCGAAGAGTATGGTCCATGACGAACTCGTAGACCATCTGCTGAAAGAAGGGCGCTACGCAGAGAGTTCTGAACTGATTGACCTTCTCCATCGCGTCTGCGAGCTGCAGACTCGAATAGTTGTAGCCTATTCTCCATCCCGTGGCCGAGGCGGTCTTTGAGAAGCTGCGGATTCCTATGAGGTTGGAAAGATAGTCCTGGAAGGGCGTAAAATCTCCATCGTACATCATCCGGTAGTAGCTCTCGTCGCTTACTATTCCGAGACCATTGTCCCCAGCCAACTCGCCAACCGTCTTTACTTCACTGCGGAACAGTATTCTTCCGGTGGGGTTGTCAGGGTTGATGACTACTATCATCTTGGTCTTGCCTCTCGTAATCTTCTCGTTGAGCGCGTCTAGGTTGAGTCGAAACTCGTTCTCTACATGTGTATGGACAATGCTGGTTTTGACCCCGTGAGTCTGCAACGCACCCAGTAGCCCGGGATACGTCGGGGAAATCACAATAGCCTCGTCGCCCTCCCGGGCCAGAGTCGAGATTGCCACCTCGATGCCATTGGTTGCTGATTGAGTTACGAGGATATTACTCGGGTCCATGTCAGGCCATCCCTCCTCCAGCATCATCATCCGGACTATAGCGTCCCTAAGTTCGGGTATCCCAGGTGTCGAAGAGTAGCGGTGGGAGCGGGCCTGTTTCAGGTACTCATTGGCCTTCTCCATTACGAAGCTAGGCGGAGGATGACTCGGCTGGCCCCCTCCGAAACTGATGAGTTGCGGGTCTTTGCCAGCTTGTTCGAGCCTTTTCGTTATCTCCCGAATCGGTGACTGTTTCAGCTGTTCGATGAGAGGGTTAACCTTGGGTACATAAACAGACTTTGAACGGGTCATTGTTCTACACCAACCATTGACGACTTGCCCCTCATCTGCATATCTCGAACCCTGTCGTAGCCCTCGCACGCTGCACGGACGAATGATAGAACACGGGGCGGATGGAACATTAGGAATAGCCTGTTCAGCTCCCCAGTCGCTGGTTGTTCTTCCAAGACCGCGAGAACGGCTCCAAGCAT
>DATBWE010000170.1:0-4142 GCA_036514975.1 Bathyarchaeia archaeon | reverse complement strand
GAGTCTAGACCTGCGACTCAGGCTGTCAAGAAAGTCGTCAACGCCTGCCTCCTCTCTTGTCCGTCTCGCAGCTGGTCCGGAAAACCCGAAACGAAGCCTAGGACGGAAGCGCTGCCTCTCCTCAGAGGCCAAACGGGGTCCCGCTAGTAACATGGCGCAGGGCCAATTTGAGGCTACACGTACCGTCTAGACCTAGGCTAAGGACTGGCTAGAGGTATCACCTCACTCGACCCACGTGTGGACTTGCACGTACGCTCTTCAGGCTGGCTCGAAGTCGAAGGGGTTCTGAAAATCGAAGCAATTGTCCACTGACCGGCTAAGGCTTATTGTCGAAACCAGACTGAGGTTGCACGGGAAAACTCAGTGCCGTCTCCGAACCGGTTTTGTTACCAGGTCGTAGCTCTCGGCGGAACCTTTGACGTTTTCCACAGAGGTCACGAGCAACTGATTTCGAAGGCATTCGAACTTGGCCGCAGCGTTATCATCGGCGTAACAAGCGATGCCTTCGTTAGAAAGCAGGGAAAGAATCACCCCGTGCAAGCATACGCTTCGCGGGTCAGGGCTCTCCGCCACTTCCTCGACGACCGGGGATGGCTATCGCGCGCTGTCCTCGTCCCGCTCCGGGACCCCTATGGACCGACGGCACGGAGGAGAGACGTTGAGGCTCTTGTAATAACTCCTGATACCGCCGGCAGTGTTCTGAAGCTGAACCGGCTTCGAGCAAACAAGAGACTTGGCCGCCTCAAGATTCACAGGGTTCCATTGTCCAATGCAGAGGACGGGAAACCAATCTCCTCTACAAGGATCAGGAGGGGCGAGGTCGATCGTCAGGGACGGCTTGTGAAAGCGTAGACGAGGGTTCGATTTTTCGAACCTATGCAGTATCTCCGATAAATTGGATGTAGGTCAGCCTCTGATTTCAGCGCTGTAGACCTTTAGCATCGCCTCAAGTTCCTTCGTGAAGCTGCTGCTCAGATGCCACCTTGACTCATGTTTCTCGATGAAACCCGCTCCGACGAGTCCGTGGATCATGTTGTAGAACTGTCCGACGCTCATACTTCTCTTGGTAATCCAGTCCTTCCAGGCCTGGATTGGTAGTCCGGTGGGCTCCGACCTTTTGACTTCCTTCCAGAAGGAGAAAGCTTCGCCTGCTAGGAAGTCGCTCTTCCAGAAAACTCGCCTGAACAGGTCCGCCGCTTCCCCGGGAATGTTTCCCGCTTTGAAAAGTACAGTTGTCTTGGGTTCAGAAGGGTGACGTGTGGCTCTTCTTGGCATTGTTAAGACACGTTGCAGCGGAGAAAAAACCACTATCGTTTAATCCTTATGGTTGAAGCTGCCTGAAGACTGCCAGAGAACCCGTCGCATTCCACTGCTTGACTCTTTTCTTAAGTAAACCTCAGTAGAAATCCGTCGTCTTTCGTGGTCATATTTACTCAGGCAAACTCTGCGGGACCGGACCGTTACTTGAGAAATCTGCCTGCATGTACTTCGACATCACCTCGTCTTCATCATGGTAGTCGAAGTAGCTTCCTCTGGAACCTGGAAGCTTGTGGCCCATAAGAGCCTCTTTGGTGTCCTCGTCGATTTGTGGGGTTGCGTTCAGAACCTTGCGGAAGCTCTTCCTCAAGCAGTGGACCCAGACCGACTTAGGGTCAAGCCTCGCACGTCGAGCAGACGACTTTACAAGTCTCCAAACCTGAGCACGATTGACTTTGCCCTTTCCAGCCTGAGTGCCTTCCTGGACGAACAGAGGGTCGGACGGCTTGAGATTCCCAACTGTGTTTCTGTATTCCAAGTACCTTCCAAGCGCCTTAACAGCCTCTTCTCCTAGGCCGGTCACGTAATAGCTCAAGCCATACAAGCTGAGCTTGGTGTCCAGACTTGGAGTGACTCTTATCCTGACCGGGGATTCATGATTGAGTTGTTCGCTGACGAGAGAGTATGTCCAGTTACACAGGCAGCTGACCCGGACTCCGCTTTGAAAGAGGCAGAGTATGATTGCTGTGTTCCGCAGCGAACCCGCGTTGTCCGCCATTCTATAGACCTCAGCCTTGGTGGGCACGTGTTCGATGCTGACCTTCTTCCGAGCCGGGGTCCGTATCCTCTCGGATCGTTTGAAATCGAGTCGTCTATCTTGGGCCTCCAGAAATCCCTTCATTGTGATGGCGGTCTGTTTCGCCCAGACGCCTTTTCCCTGTTGCAGGTACCAGTTCACAATCCTTCGAACAAGGGTCTTGATGTCACGGTCGGAAAATCCGAGCAGCTCTCCGGGGGACTGCAGCCCGCCTGCTCGTAGGACCTTTTCCAACTGGTAGAGTTTCTTCTCACGGGTCTCTCTGGAAGTGTAGCCGTCAATCCAGTCTTGCACCAAGGAGTCTTGAAGCAACCATTCGTAGCTCCTCGGCCCCCTTGCAAACCGCCCCTTCTCTCCCCTGGCATAGGCGTGGCCAGAATTCTGAAGGGCGCTGACGTTCATGTCAAGCAGTTCGGCCAGAGACATGAATGGACCCTATCCCGCTCCGTCGTCAGGGTGGCGCGAATTTAGAAACGATAGACAAAATTGTGGATACTTTCGGTCCCGCCGAACGTATTCTATGATACGTTCGGTCAAATGGCCCCTCATCTCTGAGGGTGGAAGGGAACTTTGGCCTCTTTTGGCTCGCTATCCTGGCCTTTTTCGACTCAAAGTTCGCCTTTCGGGTCACGCCTCTGAGCTCCTCAGCGGCCAACCAGGTCTTCCCGCCCTCATGTGGAGGCCCTGGGGCCCCATACCTCGCTGGTTGGCTGGGGGATTCATAGGGGGCCGGGTCTGGGAAAAAAAATGTTTGGACCCTTTGTTTGGTGATTCTCTTTTGATAGATGTTAGTACTTCTGCTGGTCCAATTTTTTGGAGAGTTGGCAATTCTCCAAAATTTTGGAGGCTGTGTCCTCGTTCTGAGGGCTTAGGTTGTATAACGAGTTTCTTGCTTCTTTGGTCCCTGCAGCTGCTCGGGAGGTATTCCGATCGGGGGCAAGGGGGGAGGGACCGCGAGGCTTTTCGATAGGATGATGGCCTCAGCCATCGCGATGCTCGACACGGCCTGAATCACTGGTGCGGGCGGGGGTTTGTTCTGCCGATGTTCTGCTATCATTTTGGAAATTTCCTCCTTGTCGCCGTTGACCTGAGCGCGCCCCTTCACGCTGAGCTGAGCAACGGAGGGCGTGTAGTTGACTGTGAAGACGAAGGGTGCTTCAGCAGTAGACTCGTTTTTCTGGTCGAGTCCGACTATGTTGATGTTCACTCCAATCTGGACCTGGGGAGGCAGCTGAGTTTCGTGACTCCAGTACCTCTCGCCAGACAGGTTAGTAATCTGGACTACGACCCTTAACATTACGCCGGACGCGCCCGAGAGGGCCTTGATGAAACGGGCGTATTATGGCTTCTGCTTAGGGTCCAGGATGGTCGTTTCGCCCACCTGTGCCTTCTGAGCTCTCTGAACAATCAGCTTCCGGCCGTCTACCTTTATCGATAGAATGTCTCCCTCCTTGAATGGAAAGCTTGAGTCGTCGGTCAGCTTCGTGGGAAGGTAGATTCTGGGTGAGCGGTAGGTTGTTCCTTCCGACCGCGCCTGCTTTTTCGCCACGGCGAACCTAGTGATTATCTTCTTAACCAATCTCTACACCATTTTTTCAAGCTATTGTTCATGAATGTTTAGACGTGTTTACTGCAGTGGAGCGCTTTTAGCACTTGCGAACATGATTGCGCTCATCCGAGAGGAAGCTGCTCATGGAAGAACTTGTGAACTTTTGGAAACTCGCTGCCAGATTGAAAGAGGAAGCGCGAAGAGGATGGGTCCAGCGGCTCCATTTGAAAGATGTAGAATCGGTTGCTGATCACTCATACGGCCTTGCCATGTTGTCTCTGTACGAGGCTTACAGGCGGGGTTACGATGTCGAGAAGGTCCTCAAACTGGCTCTAGTTCACGACCTCGAAGAGGCCATTACGGGAGATCTGACTCCACTGGACAAACGAAGAAAGGGAGCAGACGGAACCTTTCGGTTAAGGCGGTCGGCTCTCCGCCAGGTCCTCAGCAAATTCCCGGCTGAGGGGAGAAGAGACTACCGAGAGCTGTGGACAGATCTGAGAAAGGGGAGAAGCAGGG
>DATBWE010000169.1:0-4001 GCA_036514975.1 Bathyarchaeia archaeon | reverse complement strand
TAACCGCTGTAGCCTGGACCTTCTTCAAGAAGAAGGCAAGAATTGACCTTGCAGCTCTAACTCTGGGAGCCACCTTTCCTGACGTTGAACCTCTCATAGCCATCTTCGCAGGATTAGAGACTCACGTATTCTTCCATAGTTTTCTGGGAGCGGTCGTTTTCTCACCGCTTCTGGCCATCTTCGTCTGGGTGCTGGAGCGTCGGGCCAAGAGAGTAATCCGTTTCGGGTACAGGTTTCTCTGGCTGCGCTACCTGAGCGAGCACCGGTTCGGGGACATTCTTCTCAGCTGCATGTTAGGCTGGCTGTCCCATGTGTTCTTTGACATGTGGACCCACGAATTGTTCCGCTACGTTCTATTTCCATTTGTTGGGGATAATCCGTTCTGGTTTGACTATCCTATCGTACAAATTGCCGAATCGGTCGTCTTGATTCTATCCGCTTACTCGGTCATACTCTGGGTTCGGCAAGTGGAAGGGGGAAGCAAGGCTGGCTGAGCCCTTCAGCATTCATAGTCATGTTGACTTGATACTCGCAGACTGGGCAATGGAATGGTGGGGCAGAAGGGATTCGGCCCGCTGGCGGTGAATTCTCGGGGCCCGGGATATATCTGGGGTTGCCACCGCCTTTTTTCAAGTCCTTCAAGAAACTGGTACGCAAAGACCATGCTCCCGAGGACGCGCCGGCTGAAGGCTTGCTCAAAATAACTGAGAGAATTGAGAAACTAGCCGTAGAACTTAGATTTTAGAGGGTTACCTTAGTTACTGCTCTTAGGGTGGATTTCCGTTGAGTAGCCAGAATCTCGGTCCCTGTACTCTCGAGGGTAAGTTCGTGAAGCTCGAACCCCTCCGCGAGAGACATGGGAGTGCCCTGCTGCACGTTATTCTAGTCGATTGTTGGTTTTCCTATCAGCTCGACTTGTCTCTTACCCTTCATTAGCCTAGAGACCCGCAGAACCCCGGCCAGCTCTGTTTTCATCAGCTCCCGGTTGAGCTCTCTAAAGCTGACCATTTCGAAGTTTGACTTGGGTTCCTTTTGTAAATCAATGTCTGTGACTGGGCCCTTCTTTTCCAGAACCTCCACTATGGCCAGGGACATGGGCCTCGGACTCCATACCTTGCCCAACGCCAGGGTCACCAGGAGAGCTCTACCCGAAGCCGTCTATGATACGGCGACCGGGGCTCTTTCCTTCTTGAACCTCTTGCGGAAGCCCTGGTACCAGTTCTCCATGTCAGGAGTCACCGAAGGCTTGACGCGTTCCAAGGCATCTCGAAAGTCCTCTCTCGTGATACTCTTCGTTTCGATGTCCCGCCTCAAGGAGATGAGGCCCGCCTCCCTGCAAACCGCTTCTATGTCTGCCCCCGAGTAGCCTGCGGCCTGACTGGTAATCTGGTCCAGGTCAATATCCTGGGCCAAGGGCATGTTTCGAGCGTGGATCTTCAGGATCTGCAGACGGGTGGCGTGGTCTGGCGCCGGCACATAGATGAGCCTGTCGAACCTGCCAGGTCGCAGGATGGCTGGGTCGATTATGTCTGGCCGGTTGCTGGCGCCTATGACGACCACGTTGACTAGGGATTCGATGCCGTCCATCTCAGTGAGAAGCTGACTTATCACGCGTTCTGAGGCGCCGCTGTCGCCAAGGCCCATTCCTCTCCTGGGGGCAACCGAGTCCATTTCGTCGAAGAAGACAATGGATGGGGCGGCGGTACGACCTTTTCTAAAGACCTCGCGTATGGCCTTCTCTGATTCCCCAACCCACTTGCTGAAGAGCTCAGGACCCTTGATGGAGATGAAGTTAGCTTCGCTCTCAGTAGCAACAGCTCTCGCCAGCATAGTCTTACCGCATCCCGGCGGCCCGAAGAGCAATATGCCCTTTGGGGGCCTGATTCCAACTCGCGTGAAAACCTCGGGCTTCTTCAGGGGCCATTCGACGGCTTCTTGAAGCTCCTGTTTGACATGCGTTAGTCCACCGACGTCCGCCCAATTGACCGAGGGTACTTCGATGTAGACCTCCCGCATGGCGGTAGGTGTTATTTCCCGGTAGGCGTTCATGAAGTCGCCCGAGTTCACTTCCATCTTCTCAAGTATTGCACTGGGGATTCTTTCTTCCTCCAGGTTGATCTCTGGAAGGTAGCGTCGCAGTGCTTTCATCGCGGCCTCTCTGCAGAGTGCTGACATGTCCGCGCCGGTATAGCCGTGACAAATATCCGACAACCGGTGAAGGTTCACATCCGAGGTTAATGGCATGGCTCGCGTGTGAATCTGCAGAATCTCGTGTCGGCCCACTTTGTCCGGGACTCCGATCTCTATTTCCCGGTCGAAGCGTCCCGGGCGTCGGAGCGCAGGGTCGATGGCGTTGGGCCTGTTGGTAGCACCTATCACGATGATGTTTCCCCTGGCGACCATGCCGTCCATCAGGGAGAGCAGTTGCGCCACAACTCTACGTTCCACTTCGCCCATTACTTCTTCTCTCTTTGGGGCGATGGCGTCCATCTCGTCGATGAATATGATGCTGGGAGCCATCTCGTGAGCTTTCTGAAAGATCTCCCTCAGCCGGGCCTCTGACTCTCCGTAGAACTTTGACATGATTTCCGGGCCAGAGATGACGAAGAAGTTGGCGTCTGACTCGTTAGCGACGGCCTTCGCCACCAGCGTTTTGCCGCAGCCTGGCGGTCCGTACAGGAAGACTCCTTTGGGAGGCTCGATGCCCAGCCGTTGGAAAAGCTCTGGGTGTCGGAGTGGAAGCTCCACCATTTCCCGGATTCTTTGAATCTCGCCGTGGAGTCCGCCTATGTCCTCATAGGCGACGATGGGTAATCCCTTCTTATCCGGGGCAGGATCACTCATCACCTGGACAACAGTGGACTCTGTGATCTTGACGGGACCGTGGGGCCGGGTCCGGGTTGCTATAAGCGGAACGGCGCTGCCGAATATGTTTAGGAGGGTCAAGTCTCCCTCGACGAAGGGCATCTCCATGAATCGACGCTTGACAAAGCCCACGAACTCCTCGTCCACGCTCAAGCGGACATCGGTGGGTGCAAAGACAATTGTCTGGGAGTCTTTTACCTCCGCCTTCTTGATAGTGACATACTCGTTAAGGGCTACACCTGCGTTCCTCCGAAGAAGCCCATCCACCCGGACGATCTCCTGACCCTGGTCCTCGGCATAAGCGGGCCAGGCAATGGCGACCGTGGTCCGTTTTCCCCGCACTTCTATGAAGTCGCCGGCCGTTATGGCAAGCTTCTGCATGGTCTCATTATCGATGCGTACTTTACCATGCCCAACGTCTCGCTGCTTAGCATCATCTACCTTCAACTGTACTTCTTTGGCCATCATTACTGATTCAACTCCAGGATCGTGATTAGAAGGCAGGGTTCAGGAGAAGACGGGCGATCTAGTGCTCCGGATGCTTCTAACCTTGTATTTCATCGTCCTATTCCACCTCAAAGACTTTATCGCGACTATTAGGGGGCGCGCGCTACTTCCATTTCTTGAGGTCCCAGTCACTGAGAGAATCGATGTCTATCTTCTCCGCCTTGAGGGCAGTCTTCAATCCTTCCAGGACGCTCGCGAATGTGTAGCCCGCTCCGAGACGGAGAACGTGGTGGACAACAGGCTGCTCGTGCAATTGGTAAACCGAGTCTCTTGGGAACGAAGTGTTGAGCCAGAAGATTATCGGATTCTTAACCTTCCCGTTGAAGGGAACGAGACGTTTGGCAACAAGATGATTCGGCGGGTTATTCTGCCCTCGGAGCCTCTGGTCAAACTCGAAGCTCTGGCCAACTTGGACCATGGCCGTTCCCCTCTGAGCATGCAACGCTACCTGGGGTGATAGCATACAGGCCGGACACTTGGACAGCCAGTCTCTCAACTGATTCTCGTAAGACTTCACCCAGTTGTCGAAAGAACTCATTCCCTATCGACGGGCACCGCTTGATAATAGGGTTGTTGACCCTATCATTACACGGAAGCTCGCAAGAATCGAATGGAAACGCTAAGGTCCT
>DATBWE010000168.1:0-4937 GCA_036514975.1 Bathyarchaeia archaeon | reverse complement strand
CGCTACAGGTCGAGGGAAGGGTCCTCATCGACCTGCCGTACACCGAGCGCTGGATGGCCCTTGAGAATTGCGTTTCATCTGAGGCTCTTGCTCCCAGAATCATCAGTAAGGAACGGGATCACATTGAGGAATTCTTGAAGGCGGCCCTGAAGGAAGGACATGAGGGTCTTATGGCCAAGTCGGTTACGAGCGACTACTCGCCTGGGGCGAGGGGCAAGAAATGGTTCAAGATCAAGCCAGCTGAGACGCTAGACGTTGTGATTGTTGCGGCCGAGTGGGGTAGCGGGAGGAGGGTTGGCTGGTTGAGCAACTATCACCTCGGGGTCCGGGACGAGGAGACTGGCGAGTTCCTTGTTGTCGGGAAGACTTTCAAGGGATTGACGGATGCAGAGTTCGAAGCGATTACAAAACGGCTTCAAGACCTGAAGGTTCGAGAGACAAGGTACACAGTACACGTGAAGCCGGCCATAGTTGCGGAGGTGGCTTACAACGAGGTTCAGAAGAGCCCTGTCTACAAATCAGGGTTCGCGTTGCGGTTTGCGAGAATTGCGAGGTTCAGGGATGACAAGTCTCCGGAAGATGCTGACACGCTTCAACGGCTGAGGCAGATTTATGAAAAACAGTTCGAGTACAAAGGTCGTCTTTCGGAGGCTGAGTTCTGATGGACAAGACGGAGATGAAAGTGGCTGTTCTCTTCAGTGGCGGTAAGGACAGTTGCTACACCGTCTGGCTTCTCCAGCACCAGGGGGGGGAGGTTGCTGCTCTCCTTACTGTGAGCCCGGGCTCCTCGGAATCGATGCTGTTTCATTATCCTGGGATAAACTGGACTAGTATGCAGGCCCAGGCCTTGGGTATTCCCCACTTTACTATGGAACCCGAGGGCGACGAACTGGAGGCCTTGGAGGACGCACTAACGCAGCTCAGGAAGGAGCAGGGAATAGTAGGGATGGCTGCAGGGGCGGTCGCCAGTGACTACCAGAGGTCGCGGTTTGACCGCGTTTCTGATTCGGTGGGAATCAAGAGCTACTGCCCACTGTGGCATAAGGACCCGAAAGCGATCCAGAACGACTTGTTGAACGCTGGGTTTAGGGCCATTATGACAGGTGTGGCGGCACTGGGGCTTGACGAGTCTTGGCTGGGCCGGGAGATGAACGAGGCAGCGTGGATTGAGCTCAGAGAACTGTCACGGCATTATGGTATCAATCTCGCGGGCGAGGGAGGGGAGTACGAGACTTTCGTGTTGGATGCTCCCATGTTCCAGCAGGAGATTGTTGTCGAGGAGAGTAAGAGGGCTTGGGGCGGCCAGAGTGGTCATCTATTGATCGAGAAGGCGTCACTTCGGGAAAAGCCCGGCAACTGAAACGTCGACAGCGCTCGCAATTTTTTCCGGGTCTAGGGCCAGCGGCTTCCGGTCGGTCATCAGTATTTTCCCGTCTACGATGGTCGTGTCAACGTTGAACCCGTTAGCCGAGTAGACCAGGTTTGAGACGACTGTCTCTTTTCCGTGTATGGGAATCATGTTCGGGTCCCTGGCATCAAGTAGGACGAGGTCGGCTCTTTTCCCGATCTCTATACTGCCAATTTCCCTCTCCTTACTGATGGACCTTGCTCCGTCAATAGTGGCCATGTCGAGAACCTTCTGAGCGTTCGCAACTGTGGGGTCCCATCTGTGTGCCTTGTGTACGAGGGCGCAGGTCTTCATGGTGTCGAACATGTCGAGGCCGTTGTTGCTGGCGGGGCCGTCAGTTCCAAGCCCGACCGGGACCCCGGCCTCCCACATCTCTGGTAACGGGGTCACTCCTCCCCCGGCCAGTTTCATGTTGGAGACTGGGCAGTGGGCAACCCTGACGCCGTTCTGTCCGAACAGTTTCACTTCGCTTTTTGTCAGCCAGACCGAGTGGGCCGCCAGGACCCTGTCGGAGAGGAACCCGATCTTGTTCAGGTATTCAGCGACTCGGGCCTTCTTCTCTCGTTCGAACCGGGCCTGTTCGCCCCGTGTTTCCGCGATGTGAATGTTGACGAGAGTGTTGTTCTTCTCAGCTAGTTCTTCGGCCCAGAGAAGTGTCTCTTCGCCGCATGTGTAGGGTGAATGCGGTCCTACTGCGAATTCTACGCGTGGCTCGTTCAACGATCTGATATGTTCTAAAAGCTTCAGGGTGTTCTCCCGTTCTCTACCAATGCCCGCATCTTCCTTCGGGTCAATTACTCCGTAACTGAGGACGGCTCTCAGCCCGGCCTCTCGCACTGCTTTTGCCACCCTTTCCATGTGGAAGTACATGTCTACGAAACACGTGGTTCCTGTCCGGGTCATCTCGAGGCTTCCTAGAAGAGCACCGTTGTAGCACATTTCTCCTGTGAGTTGCTTTTCCAGCGGCCAGATTTTCTGTTCGAGCCACTGTTGTAGCTCCAGGTCGTCCGCGTAGCCTCTGAAGAGTGTCATGGAGAGGTGGGTGTGGGTGTTGATGAGGCCTGGGATGAGCAGTTTTCCCTTGCAGTCGATAATGTCGTCTTTTGGGATGGGTCTTAGGTCTCCTATGTCGTCAACCTTCCCGTCGTTTATCCGAACTGAGGAGTTTCGGAGAACCCTCCGTTGCGGGTCCTGCGTTACGACCCAGTCACAATTCATCAGGAGAGTTCCCATGGTCCGGTCCTACTCTACTGTGGCGTGTCTCCTCATCAACTGCTTCTCAGACCTTCCCAGCCGACGCATCAGCTCAGGGATCAGGCTGTCCAAGAAGATCATGCAGGCAACCTCGAAAATTGTCCCCAAGGGTGCCAGGGGTTCGTGGACCCCGGTTATCTGGCGTGTGAAATAGTCACGTTCCGCGGCAACCTTCGTTCGACCTCGAACTTGCACGACGTGGTGTGCAAGCTTGCCCAGGTCGGAGTCTGGGAACGAGGTAATGGCGACGACCATCGCACCCACTTCTTTACCGATCTCAGCGGCTGTAACAACGAGCTTTCCCATTCCCGAACCCGATATCGCTATGACTAGGTCGCCTGTCCCGATAGCCGGGGTAATCGTCTCCCCCATCACGTAGACTGCGAACCCTAGGTGCATTAGTCTCATTGCGAAGGCTCGTCCGACCAATCCGCTGCGGCCCGCTCCGATTATCAGAATGCGCCTCCGCCTCTCCTTGACCAGAAGGTCAAGAAGCTTCTCAACCTCTGCAGGTCGAACGCTATCAATCGAGCTTCTTACGCTGTGAAGAATGTCGGAATAGGCTCGGTGAAACCGTGTGAGCGCAGCTTTGGCCTTCAGGGGTCTTCTTTCTCTCCGCGGAGGCGGGCTTGGGAGCTAATTCCTTTTGAACCCTTGTAGGGAGCGTCAAGTATCCTGTTTAGGGGGAGGGCTCGTGCTCGTCCAATTCCGGCACCGACCGCCATGTCTGTGACGGATGCGGAGAAGACTTTCCTGACGGAGCCGAGGTTTGTCAGGAGTTGCTGGGCCATCCGGGGTCCGATGCCCGGAAGCGAGCTTACAATTGAGGCTTGAATGCGGGTGATGTCTGCGGTCTTGGGTTTTCGAACAACGAGCGGAGGAGAAGCTCGCTCGCCCCTGAAACGGCCGCTCCTGCCGAGTGTGAAGATGAACTGGGCTGTTTGGCTAGGGTCCGGGGTGAAGAAGCAGTTGAGTCTGAAGTCTAGTACCGCGGAGATTAGCGCGCCCCAGAGAGAACGTGGATTCTTCGGGCGTATGATTTCCTTGTGGAAGTCGCCTTCTACAACGAGCAGGGGGGTTTCATACGCATCTCCTAGCCTCCGAGCCTGGTCGAACAGTCTTCCGGAGTAAAGGGAACGGATGAAATCCCGGGCCGACTTTCGCTCTATCGCATAGTCTCGGACAATGTAATCCCCAACATCAAGGACCCGATAGTCCACTAACGCTCCGAGAGCTGACAGCTCGTCGGGCACTCCTGATGGTTTCTCCCGCTCGTCTACGACGACCCTAAGCATCAATACACACTCTACTCTCTTTTGCAGCACGAATGGTTGCTAATGGGTATGAAAAGGTGAAAGTCAAGATCCGGCTCTTCATTTGTCCCAAGCGTCTGCCTAGCAACCTTCAATTCCACCCACACGGGCAAAGGTCGGAGTTGCCATGGCTCTCGAGATAGAGGTTGTTAGGGACTTTGCCGTCATCATGGTCATCCTCTCCAGCCTCACATTACTCTTTTACATTCTAAAGCAGCCTGTCATCCTGGGATACTTGCTGGCCGGCATAATCGTCGGCCCTTACACCCCGCCGTTCGCACTGATTAGCCAGGTAGACTTTCTCAGGGTCTTTGCAGAATTCGGCATAATTCTCCTCCTGTTGGTGATAGGCTTGGAGTTTCCGCTGGCCAAGCTTCGCAGAGTAGGAAGAGTGGCCGTCGGAGTGGCGTTGATGGAAGTGGGACTGCTTTTCACGGTCGGCTATGCAGTTGGGGTTGGGTTCGGATGGTCGCTTCTTGAAGCGCTCTTCCTCGCTTCTGCGCTCTCGATAAGCAGCACCGCGATTATCGTCAAGGTCTTGGAGGATTTCGGAATCTTGGAAGATGTATCGTCGTCGATAATGGTGGGTGTGCTGATTGTGGAAGATTTGCTGGCGGTGGTGATGATCGCTTCTCTGTCGTCTTTTGGAGCCGTGGGTCAGGTGTTGCTTCTGGATGTCTTGATTCTTGTTGGGAAGATTCTTTTGTTCGTGGGCGGTAGTCTGCTCGTAGGGTCGACGCTGGTTCCAAGGCTCATAGACTGGATAGCGATCAGGGGAGAGCGGGAGTTCACCATTAGTGCCGCTCTCGGCCTATGTTTTGGCCTATCGGCAATAGCTAACCTGCTGGGTTTCTCTGTGGCCACTGGAGCGTTTCTAGCTGGCGTTCTGATCGCCGGCGCAGGCTCTGCGGGTTACGTGGTGGAATCGATTGGCCCTCTGAAGGAGCTGTTTGCGGCTCTCT
>DATBWE010000167.1:0-7507 GCA_036514975.1 Bathyarchaeia archaeon | reverse complement strand
CCAAACCGCCATGGAAAGTTGTAGTGACAACCTCCGAGTCCACCTGGACGACCAGAGTCTGCTGGTCCGCCAGCAAGTGCTTGACCTCACCGGGCACGGTGATATGTTTGGAGGATAGGCCAGGTTCCACCTGGTCCAGTTTCAAGCCCGCGACCATATCCACATATTTTGTGTAAAGTGGCGACTTTTCCAGGGGCAGCTGGTTGAACAGGTCGAGAGATGCCAGCCTCTGCTTGCCCAAGTGTTCGGGCTCAGAGAGTAGTCCTGAGGCTTCCTTGACCATTTCTGGTGTCAGGGCGGCTAGCGAGGCCATGGCTGGGCTGGTCTTTGCCTGGTCAGGATAAGAAATAGAGTATTTGGTTGTGGCGCGGACTAGCCGACGGCGCCTTCCATTTCCATCTCTATAAGCCGGTTGAACTCGACAGCGTACTCCATCGGCAGGACCCTGGTGAAGGGTTCCATGAAGCCTGTGACGATCATTGCCAAGGCCTGTGTCTCCGTTAGGCCCCTGGCCATGAGGTAGAACATCTGGTCCTCGTTAATCTTACCAACAGTGGCCTCGTGTGTTATGGTCGCGTCGTCCTCGTTAACCTCCATGTACGGATACGTGTCCGTCCGCGACCTCTCGTCCATCAGCAACGCGTCACACCGAACGCTCGACTTGACACCTACCGCTCCCTTGGCCACATGGACCAGGCCTCTGTAGGTTGTTCTGCCGCCGTCTTTGCTGACGGATTTCGAGGTGATTCGTGAACTCGTGTAAGGCGCAAGGTGAACCGCTTTCGCCCCGGTGTCCTGTTGCCTGCCGGACCCTGCGAACGCGACCGAGACAATCTCGGCCTTTGCCCTCGGGCCGACCAAGTAGACTGACGGATATTTCATTGTGAGCTTGCTGCCGACGTTAGCGTCTATCCACTCGACCGTCGCGTCCTCGTAGGCGTAGGCCCTTTTCGTGACAAGGTTGTAAACGTCAGACGACCAGTTCTGGAGGGTTGTATAGCGGACCTTAGCCCCCTTCTTGGCGATAATTTCGACAACTGCGGAATGAAGGGCATCGCTGGAATATACGGGCGCGGTGCATCCCTCAATGTAATTTACCTCGGCATAGGGCTCTGCGATTATCAGGGTCCTCTCGAACTGCCCCATGTTGGCAGCGTTGATTCGGAAGTAGGCCTGTAGTGGAAGTTCGACCTTGACTCCCTCAGGAACATAGATGAAACTGCCTCCGCTCCAGACGGCACTGTTCAGCGCGGCCAGCTTGTTATCCTCGGGCGGAATGATCGTCGCAAAGTGTTTCTTGACGATTTCAGGGTGCAGTTTGACAGCTGTATCAGTGTCGCAGAAGATTACGCCCTTGTCCTCAAGGTGCTTGAGGAGGCTGTGGTAGACCACTTCTGACTCGTACTGAGCGCCAACTCCTGCTAGGAACTTCTTCTCAGCTTCGGGTATTCCGAGGCGGTCGAAGGTCTTCTTGATCTTCTCAGGGACATCATCCCAACTCTTCTCCACCTTGTCAGTGGGCTTCAGATAGTAGTAGATGTCGTTGAAGTCGATTTGGGAGAGGTTTCCGCCCCAGTTGGGCATGGGCCTCTGCAGGAAGTGCTCGTAGGAGCGTATCCTGAACTTTCTCATCCACTCGGGCTCTTTCTTCATCTCAGAAATCTGTTCAACCGTGCTCCGGGAGAGCCCTTTCTCGGACTTGTAGACGTAGGACTCAGGGTCTTTGAAGTCGTATTTTGAATAGTCCAGGTCTAAGATGCTCTTGTTTGCCATGATCCGGGCTCACCTATGACGTATGTCATATCCACCGTTAATATAGCTTCCGTCACGCGGTCCTGTCCATTCTCCGTCGGGTCTCTCCCGTGTAAACTTTCCTCGGACGCGCGCTGGATCATCTCGACGAGCCGCGGGCTTGGCGGCTGGGCCAGCTCGGAGGGGACAGGCTCTCAGGGAAGAATGTCCTCGACCTTCTCCTCCTTGGCCCTCTTCCTGAGATACTGGATGTCGATCTGTTTCTTGAAGCCGTCGAAGAGAACCCTGGCCTGCTCCGCGTCGCGCTGGCTCTTCCAATGCTTCGCGACGGCGAGCCTGTCTATTATCAGGTCCTCGACTCCCACAACTCTCACCGTGTAGGGGCCGACGTGGACCAGGCGCGCCTTCTCGCTTCTCGTGGGGAACTGGCCGACAACGTGGACCGCGACGCCGATGGCCTCGTTGAGCCAGACCATTCCCGCCCTCTTGAAGCCCATCCGCGCCAGGATCTCCTCGGTCGCCTTGCGGTCCGTGGTGGTGATGTCGATGTCGCCCGTCGTGAACTGGCCCGCCGTGTAGGTCTCGACCGCCTGGCCTCCGACGAGATAGACGGACTCTTTTTTTCTCTCAAGCCTGTCGGTGACATATCCCAGAAGCAGCAACTTCCTCTTCAGCTCGTTCGGCTCCTTCTTGAGCTGCGAGACAAGCGCTCTCGCCCTGGGAGGGCGCCGGTAATGCCTGGTAGGGGTCTTTCTGAAGCTCATCGCATACGGTACTCTCTGTCCCCGACCGCCTCGAACATTTCCCTGAACTTCGTTGCTGCGAGTCTGGAGAGAGCGGAGAGTTCTCCCTCGGCTCTGGGCAGGTCGCCTTGGCTGCGAAAGCCCGCCTGGCGCGTTCTGATGGAGACGGCGTACTGCGCGCGTCTTGCCTCGGAGAGCTCTTCGAAGGTGAGCGGAATACGGCCTATCTCGCGGTTTATCTTGTTCCAGTCCACCTGGAACCGTTCCCCGACCTTTCGCCTGGTGTCGTCCGGCACGCCAGAGACCAGTTTCGAGACTGGGCCGAGGTAGCAGAGAGTCCTCTGTATGACACGTCTCCCTTCGCGCGCGCCCTCTACCAAGTAGGCGTACCGTCTCAGTCCCACTTTCTTGGCCCTGACGAACATGAGATTAACTGAGAGAGACGCGACATAATAGTGTTGTGCCTAATTTCAAGACCGGGACCCGTCAGGCAGGGCTCAAATTGTCAGCTCAACCACATGACCCCCTCAGCAGACGGGCGGCCGCGAGCGCAGCCTCCCTTCTAGTGGCGAGTGCGGTCCCGAAGAAGTTTTACAGGCCCTCTATTCCGCCAACAACTTGACACGACCCGTCACGCCCCTCCTCGAGCCATGAAAGCCTGGTTTCAACACGTTAAACCGGCCAGTAAGTCTCGAGAAATGGGCGACTCGGAAATTTGGCTAGAGTGGAGCTTGTAATGGGGCTCATCGGGGGCATCATCGGCCTCCTGATGACCCCTGTGAACTTCATACTGGGAGTCCTAATTGCCGTCGTCACTCTGGGCACAATAGGCCAGCTGTTCATCCTCGCCGGAGTTGGAACAATCATGTCCGTCACGGGGATGGCTGGAGCAGTTATCTCAGGAGGACGCCCGAGGACCGGCGGCGTAATCATGATGGCGTCCGGGCTTGTCCCACTGCTCGCAGGAACAGCCCTTATGATTTCCATAAACTCCCTAGGGGTCATAGGCATACTCTACGCCTTCTACTTCTGGACATTCATCCTGGTTCTTTCAGGGATAATTGCGGTCCTTCGGGGGAACAAGAAACAGCAGCCCAGTCCCTCCCACGCCCTTGCCCCCAGTCCTCCGATTGCTCTCTGAGCCGAAGTTTTTTATCACAAGGTTTGCGGGGTCGGCTCATGTCAGCAACAACAGTAACCGCGAAGAAATACGCTCTACCAGAACTTCCCTACAAGTACAACGCACTCGAACCGGTAATCTCGGAGAAAATAATGACACTGCACCACCAGAAACACCACCAAGCATATGTCACCGGAACAAATGGCGCCCTTGACAGACTGGAGAAGGCAAGGAAAGGCGAGAACCCAGAAAACATTCGGGGCATCCTAAGAGACCTCAGTTTCAACCTAAGCGGGCACAAGCTACACACCGTCTTCTGGCCCAACATGGCACCCCAAGGCAAGGGCGGAGGAAAACCGGGCGGAAGAATAGCAGACCGCATAAATCGTGATTTCGGCAACTTCGACAACTTCAAGAAACAGTTCGGCGACGCCGCCAAGAACGTCGAAGGCGTTGGATGGGCAGTACTAACCTACGACGCTGAGACAGACTCGCTACTCATGTACCAAGCAGAAAAACAGAACTTCATGCACCCACCAAACCTACCGCTACTACTCACACTGGACGTATGGGAACACTCGTACTACCTCGACTACCAAAATGACAGGGCGAAGTATGTCGATGCCTGGTGGAATGTGGCGAACTGGGACGATGCAGAGAAACGCCTAGAGCACGCCAGACGATAGATCCTTCGCGAAACTTTCCAGGTCAAAGTCCTCTTCTTTCTTTTTCTCTTCAACAACCGGCTTGACCGGAAGCGTCTTTCTAAGTTTTACCGCTGACGGGGGAAGCGGCTTTCCATGACCGGGGCAAATTAGCACTGGTTCCAGCTCCAGAACCCGGCCTACACTTGCATGGGTCTGGGATATGCTCTCCATCAACATTGGCTCGACAAGCTTTCCCCGTTTTCCCCGGAGGAGGTCTCCCACGATGGCGACTCTGGGCCTGTTGAGAAATAGCGTGATGGATCCTTTTGTGTGTCCGGGGGTCCAGACGATTGAGCCGTCAAGGCCGACTTCCTCTAGTACCGAGTCTTCGTCTGCGGCCTTGTCAACATGTATGGGCCGGTATTTTATGATTCGAAGGAATCGGAGGGTCCACTGTGTGATCGCACCAAGTCTCTTGACTATTCTGCCTCTTAGGCTCCAGGCACGTGGCATCGAAACGACAAGGGTCCCCGCGACGTAGGGCTTCTCGAAAGGATGAGACGCTAACGTCGCTGACGTTTCTCGCTTCAATGCGGCTGCGCTTCCAATGTGGTCGGGGTGCCGGTGAGTCAGAAGAACAAGCTTGATCTCTTCAGGCTGCCTTCCGATTCTTCTGACCGCGTTGAAGATTCTCTTCTCGCTCCCGGGGAGGCCTGTGTCGACAAGTACCAGCCCGTTTGGGGCCTCGACCAGGTATGTGTTGGCCGCTTTGGCCGGTATGCGGTAGACCCCTTCCGCAACCTCAAACAACTAGTGCGACATCCTTGTCGAGAATTCCTGATTCTCTGATGAGTTTCTGGGTGTCCTCGTGCAGTTCGCCCCATCTCTCCCGCAGCTCTTCCTTGGAAAACCAGCGGGCGATGCCTACGTCCGAGCTGGCCCTGAGCTCTCCACCAACCACTTTCGCGACAAAGTCAACATAAATCACGTGGAGTTTGGTCTTGGAACCGTCTTTCACGATTCGGTCAAAAACGACTGCCTTCCCGGAAGTTTCCACTTCAAGGCTGGTCTCCTCCTTGATTTCTCTCTGGACCCCTGAGATGAGGGTCTCGCCTGTTTCCAGCCTTCCACCGGGGCATATCCATTTTCCAAACCAGAAGCCTCCCCTCTTGGCTTCAACATGCTTGACCAAAAGTACTCGTCCGTCCTTGTCGAGCACCACGGCCCCTACAGCGACTACAATGTTCTCTTCAAAGTCTCCCCGGACCCGCAACGCTCGGCCCCTTACCAGTCGGGTCTATGTTCCGAGTCAATTTAAGAGTCGCGAAACCCGACCGAAACACCTATCGCGCAACCCCACCCCCATGAAAGCCCGGGGTGCTGGGCTGTTCCGAAGATCGTTTACAAGCCGTACGACGAGCTGATCATCCACGAACTCGTACGGTACAAGCTGGATGACCTTGTCAACCTAAACGCCCTAGGGGTCCAGGCGGGAGGTCTGGGTAAGCCGTTGTACTGGGCGGCCGGCCTGGTGATGGTGACCTATAGCCTGCCCTCGACGGATGCGGTTGTGAACGACCAGCTGAATGGCAAGGCCCACTGGGCGCATGTGGCTTACGCCCCTATGCCCAAGTACGAACCCTATGTCCTGCTAAGAGAGAACAACGTCCGGATTCCAGTCATTAACGCCTCCATGAACCCCATCTTTAACGCGGCGGCCGCATGGATAAAACAACACACGGGTATGAGGCGTAGGCCGCCAATAGTTTCTAGTGTCTAGTGAGCTTCTCCAGCTCTTCAGCTTCCTTGAGGATCTCTTCCAGCGAGGCTGGTTCGAGGCTTTGCCTTTTCAGATAGGCGGCTGCCGCCGCGTTCGCAAATACCAGTCTCTCCTTGTGTTCAAGGCCCATGCCCTGGGCGTAAATGTCGGCCGCGTTCCAGACGTCCCCCGCACCTGTCACCTTGACAGGAGGGAACTTCAGACATGGGACCCGGACCCTTTGGCCATCGATGAAGGTGGCCGAGAACTCGGGCGTGTGAAGGTCCACGCGCACGGCAAGCATGCTGAAGACGCTGGCGGCTTCAAAGAGGGGGCCCTCCCCGACCTGGGCTGATTCATCTCTCACCCCGGAAGCCAGCTGCAAAAGCTCGTTCTCGTTGACGCTGAGCACATCGACTAGTCCGCTGGTCAGGACTCGTTGGTTGAGCCCTTCTCTGTGAGCAGACCTGGGAGTAGGGTCCGCGGGGTCAAAGAACGTCACAGCTCCTCCCTCACGCGCTAGCTGGAAGACCGCCTCGGCGAGTTCGGTTCCTTTCTCGTTCTGTCCCCAGTTGAAAACGCAGACGAAGCTAGCCTGGCCTATCAGGTCCTTGTCCTCTTTCGACAGTTTCTCTGGTCCAAAACTAGAATGCGAGCCCGGGTGGCTGGCCATTATGTTCACACGTCTTCCAGAATGTTCCGCTTCCAGAGCCATCGTGCTCGAGAGGGACCCAGTTGTCTTGACATGCGACAGGTCGACACCCCGCAGAGACCGTTCGAGTATGGAATACCCGAGCTCGTCTGTCTCAACGATCGGAACGACTTCGACTCCCAGCTTTGCAAGCTGAGCGACAAAGTTGCATGTGTTTCCGCCCCGGCCCACCGTGTGCTTCCAGCCTAGAATGTTTCCGCCTCCCCGCTTGGCCACTTCTCCAAGCTCTTTTGTCAGGTCTTCGAGTTTTCCCGGGTAGGAGACAAGATAATCTAGGTAGAAGTCAGGCATTGCCACAACCCTGAATTCAGGTTTGGCCGCTGATAGTTTGTCAACGATCACTGACCGCTACCCCGATTCCTGTCTGAGTGGAGGCCTTTCAACCGGGCCGCCTATTAGTTGATAAAGCACGCCCGTCATAAATTCGGAGGAGTAGTAATTGCCAGCACGGCTGGAGCCCGTCATCACCGAATCCAAGCTCCGGCTTATGTGGTCACGGATGCTGAAAGCGGCCAGGTTCGACTCTCGAACACTTCTGGAGCTGAAGGAGGATCGGACCGCGACCGGTCAAGGAGTTGCCATCGTTGGGTTTGCCGGGATCAGCTATGGGCTTGGAGTTTCACTGATTACGGCTACGGAGACCAACACTTTCTCTGGAACTGCTCTGCTCCTCGGGGGATTGTTCGGAATGCTAACATCCGTAGCCGCTTCCCTGGTTTGGTCCATAGCGACGTTCCTTATCGGAACAAAGCTCTTCCGGGGCAACACTAGCTA
>DATBWE010000166.1:0-3424 GCA_036514975.1 Bathyarchaeia archaeon | reverse complement strand
CACAACTCTACTGGTCGACTATGGTATTCAGCTGGAGCTACTCGCGTTAGTCCTTGCGGCAGCGGTAATCGGCGCCCTGACACTCGCAAAAGCCGAGAAGAAGGAATAGACGAATGGAACCTCTTACCAGCTACTTCGCAGTCTCAGCGATACTGCTTGGGATTGGCATCTATGGACTCGCGACAAGAAGGAGTGCCATCAGGATTCTCTTCGCGGTCGAACTCGTCTACAACGCCGCCAACCTGAACATCATCGCATTCTCTCGACTCAGAGACCCTCCCATCGTGACTGGCCAGGTCCTTGTTCTATTCTCAATAGCGCTCGCTGCAATGGAAGCAGCAGTCGGCCTAGCGATAATCATCCTCGCGTTCCGCATAAACGCCGAGATTGACCTACGGAAACTGACAAGGCTGAAGGGCTAACCTAGCAATGACCATACTTCTACTGGGCGCAATTGTAGCGCCGCTTGTATCCGTGCCAGTACTCTACCTTCTGGGCAAGGCCCTTCGCGAAAAGACCGGCTACGTCTCCTTCGCAACACTCCTAATGCCCCTTCTCGCGATTCTCTTGGCGGCAGTTTGGGCAGCAGACAGAGGCGGCGTCTACCAGGAGACTTATCCCTGGGTCCCGATAGGAAACTTCGGGCTTAGAGCAGACACCCTTAGCATTCCGATAGTACTCACTGTGAGTCTTCTGACGACGGTCATCGCAATCTTCTCCATACCATACATGCAACATAGGATCGGGAATGAGCCTCGCCGGTACGGGCTCTACTTCAGCCTGTACAACCTGTACGCGCTTGGAATGATTGGGACAGTCCTCGCGACCAACCTGATTCAGTTCTACGTCTTCTTCGAAATCATGCTGGTCCCATCGTTTTTCCTAATCGCAGAGTGGGGGTATGGTGAACGCGAGAGGATTTCGCTCATGTACTTTTTCTGGACGCATGTGGGAGCGCTAGTCCTGCTAGTGGGAATACTTGTCACCGGCTACCTAGCCGGAAGCACGGACATGGACTCGCTGATCACTGGTCCTATTTCTACGACCGTGAGGCTGGCGATTGTCGGGGCTATGTGTTTCGGGTTCTTCGTCAAGATGGCTCAGTTTGGGCTTCACGTCTGGCTGCCTCACGCACATGCAGAGGCCCCCACACCGATCAGCGCGCTCTTGTCCCCGGCCATGATTGGAATCGGAGGTTATGCAACCGTCCGGATCGTCATATCGATCTATCCCGAAGGCTTCCAGGCGTTTTCGCTCTTTTTCGCTGGATGGGCAGTAGTCACCATGGTCTACGGTGGCTTGATGGCCCTTGTCCAGGACGATATCAAAAGGCTTCTCGCCTATTCAAGTGTCAGCCAGATGGGATACATCCTCTTCGGGCTGGCCTCGTTCACCCAGCTTGGCCTGGCAGGCTCGATGTTTCACTACGTTGCGCACGGGACGGCTAAGGGGATCCTGTTCATGGTTGCAGGTTCGATAATCCTACAGGTGCACGGCCAACGGAGCATTAGCAAACTCGGGGGGCTGGCTTCAAGAATGCCACTAACCGCCACCGCCGCGTTCATCGGATTCCTCGCAATCCTTGGACTCCCGACAACAAACGGGTTCTTCTCCGAGTTCTTCCTCTTCCAGGGCGGTTTTCTAGCGGCAACCAGTAGCGCCAGCATGTACAGGCTTGGAGTCGCAGTTGTAGGAGTAGCCTCCACTGCCATTACAGCAGGGTATTCTCTCTGGACACTTCGCCGGATATTCTTCGGCGAGACCAACGAGGAAACGGCGAATGTGAAGGAGGCCCCCTGGACAGTGACAGTCCCTCTCATCGCACTCAGCATAATCACCGTCGTTCTCGGCATTTACCCTGAGCCGATTCTGGGCCAGCTGGTTTCCTTCGCAAGGACCATACCGGGACTGGGAGTGTAGACCACAATGTCCTACCTGCCATGGCTCATATGGGTCTCGCCACTAGTTGGCGCGCTGCTTACTCCAGTTCTTGCGAAAGCGAACGCGAGACTGCGTGATCTGGCAGCGGTCTCGTTCACGCTGATAGCTGCATTATCCGCGACAGCAACTGCGTTAACAGTCTCCAGGGGCGACTACCAGGTAGAATGGATTCCGTCGCTAGGCATCAAAGCCGGGGTGTTGGTGGACCCTCTAAGCATCTTCATGGCCAACATTGTTTCATGGATAAGCCTCCTGATAATGGTCTACAGCCTAGAGTACATGAAAGGCGATTCCGGGCTCACCCGGTACTGGTTCTTCATGAACCTCTTCATCGGCAACATGCTCCTCCTAATACTGGCGGACAATCTCCTGATGATGTTCTTCGGCTGGGAAGGAGTAGGACTCTGCTCCTATGCTCTTATTGGACACTGGTACAGGGACCAGTAGCAGTACTGGGTAGGAACTGAGGGAGACACCGCCCTCGGGGTCCAGCAAGCCTATCCCCCGAGCCACGCGGGGATGAAAGCCTTCGTGGTCACTAGGATAGGAGATATCGCCCTCCTCATCGGAATCTTCCTCATCTACGCCTACGCACGCACGTTCAACTACGAAGAACTCGCACAACAGCTCGGCGGACCCTCTAACTGGGCCTCAGAGCTCTTTCGGCTCGGCCTGCTCCTTCCTGCCGCGCTTCTCTTCTTCGGAGGCCCCATCGGCAAGTCTGCCCAGTTTCCGCTGCAGGAATGGCTGCCCGACGCGATGGCAGGTCCGACCTCTGTCTCCGCCCTTATCCACGCAGCCACCATGGTCAAGGCAGGAGTGTTCCTCACCGGGAGAATGGGCCCCATATTCTACGAGGCTCTGGCCCAGTTCAACCAGGTAACCCCGTTCTTCCTCACCATAGCCTGGGTTGGAGGGTTCACCGCGTTCCTAGCGGCAACACAAGCAACCGTGGCCAAAGAGATCAAGAAAGTGCTGGCGTATTCTACGGTGTCCCAGATTGGGTACATGATGCTAGCGCTTGGCCTGGCAGGGCTCAGCCTCAACTTTGTCGCAGGCTACACCGCCGGATTATTTCACCTCATGAGCCATGCGATTTTCAAAGCCTCACTTTTCCTCGGTGCAGGTTGGGTTCTGCACGCTGCCGAGACACGCTTCATGGACCAGATGGGAGGCCTCGCAAAAGGAATGAGAATAACCGCCGCCTCGATGATCCTCGCCGGCCTTTCCCTGATGGGAATCCCGCCGTTCAGTGGGTTCTGGACTAAGGACGAAATCCTGTTCGTAGGCTTCGAAACCGGCCAGTACGCACTGTACGGACTGGGAATTGCGACAGTGGCCCTGACCGGATTCTACACAATGCGCATGCTAGGCATGACCTTCACGGGAAAACCAAGCCATCACATGGAGCAACTAGAACATGAGGGGAAGCATGTTCACGAGGCAAAACTCACCATGCTGGGACCCTACCTCCTTCTTGCCG
>DATBWE010000165.1:0-3199 GCA_036514975.1 Bathyarchaeia archaeon | reverse complement strand
TGACCAGAAGGGAATTAGAATCATCAAGGCGAGGAACGGAGAGCCCGTGAAGAGAGACCCTACAACAATAACCTGGGACCCCGAATCCGCCAAGAAACAAGGCTTCCGCCACTTCATGCTGAAAGAAGTCCACGAACAGGTCCAGACGATAAGAGACGCGCTCAGGACCCCCCAGATCTACTACGACCTAATGGCGAGCAAGATCCTCTCCTGCGAGAAGCTGTTCATCATTGCCTGCGGAACAGCCTACCACGCCGGCCTATTAGGAAGCTATGCTATGACCAGGCTGGCAGGTATCGACGCTAGAGCGGTTGTCGCGTCAGAGTTTTCGGAAGAAGTGCTGGACCTGGTCGACGAAAAGACAGCCGTACTCGCAGTCAGCCAGTCAGGCGAAACTATGGACACACTAAACGCCCTCAGGGATGCCAAGGCCAAGGGAGCGTCCGTTCTCAGCATAATCAACGTAATGGGGTCCACGATGATGCGGCTCTCGGACGTATACATCGGCCAGAGTTGCGGCCCCGAGATCGGTGTAGCTGCCACAAAATCCTTCACATCTCAGGTGACTGTACTTCTTCGGCTCGCAGCCACCGTTGGGAGGAAAACTGGCAAAGTTCCTGTCAGGAGCATTCAGGAAGTAGAGGATGCCCTCCACCGGACCCCTGGCATAATACAGGAACTTCTCAACACGAAAGTCGAGGGAGTTCGCAGAATTTCCGGAAGCATCAACACAGCCGCCAGCATCTGTTTCCTCGGAAGAGGCGTAAACGTCGCTACCGCTCTCGAAGGAAGGCTCAAGCTTCTCGAGCTAAGCTACATCCCAGCCATTGCTTACCCCGCTGGCGAAAGCAAGCACGGCTTCATCTCCCTCATAGAGGATGGTTTTCCAGTCGTGTTCGTCGCGCCTTCCGACGAGACGCACAAGAAAATCGTTGGCAACATAATGGAGATGAAGGCCCGGGGGGCGAGGATAATCTCGCTCATCGAAGAGGGAGATGACGAGGTTCGAAACCTGTCGGACGAGGTCGTTGAGATACCCGAATCTTTGCCACCGCTCGTGTCACCTGTGGTCTACGTGGTCCCGTTGCAGCTCCTCGCCTACTATCTTTCCACGGCAAAAGGTCACGATCCGGACTATCCGCGAAACCTGGCAAAAAGCGTCACAGTAGAATAGAGCGGGAATTCTTGACGGAGACCGAAAGTCAAGAACAGCAGTTACTCGAGGAAAAGCTCCGTACCGCTTTGGAGGAAGCATGGGCTAAGGCAAACGCCGCCTTGGTGGAAGTTGTCAAAGGGGACGAGGGGGATGCAAAGAAGGTCTGGCTGGCAGCGGAAGCCGCAGAGTACAGTAGCCTTCTGTACTCACTGACCCATGGGCTGGAGGATGTGAACCCTCCCGTTCGAGAGACGAAGAGCCGAGATGCAGCTGACCTCGTCAGAGAAGCCGTTGAAGCCTTGAACCTCATACGCGCCCGGAAGCCAACGGATCAACAGGAGGCCTACGGTATGCTGAGGAATGCCGCTCAAAGTTTGCGAACAGTCTATCTCGCCAGCCTCAAGAAGGGCGAAGGCTCAAGGTAGCTTTAACTAGCCCGGGCATTTGGCCCGACGCCTCTCAGGCGCGTCTTCCGGTGTTTCGGTCGATAACCTGCCTTGCAGGCGGAGTCGGAGCAGCCAGATTCCTCGACGGCTTGTCCAGAGTATACCCCCCAGACAGAATCACCGTGATCGTCAACACTGGCGATGATCTCGAGTACCTCGGAGCCTACATCAGCCCTGACATCGACATCCTAACCTACACTCTAGCAGGAATCGTTGACGAGGAGAAAGGCTGGGGAATCAAGGGCGATACCTATCGCTGCATGGAACAATTAGAACGATACTCAGCTGAGACCTGGTTTCGAGTGGGAGACAGGGACTTTGCCACACACCTGCTACGAACAGCCTTTCTCCAGCAAGGCTTCAACCTCAGCGAAGTTACGGAGAAAATCCGCTCGGCCCTTGGAGTGAAAGTTCGCATTCTTCCCATGTCAAACGACCGCGTGGCCACGAAGATCAAGACCTCGGCCGGACTCCTTGAGTTCCAGGAATACTTTGTGAAGAGAAAATTCTCCGACAAGGTCGAAGATGTCACCTACGAGGGCGCAAACCACGCGGTTCCGCCTGAGGCAGTTCTTTCAAGCCTAAAAACGTCCGAGGCAATAATTCTCTGCCCCAGCAACCCAATACTCAGCATCGGGCCCATCCTGGCCATACCGGGCATTCGAGAAGCCCTAGGAAGGGCAAGAGGGAAGATTGTTGGAATTAGCCCAATTGTTGGAGGAAAAGCGTTGAAGGGACCCTTGGACCGCGTCATGGCCGACCTTGGACTGGAGGTTTCCCCCTATGGCGTTGCCAAGCTCTACCAAGGCGTGCTGGACGGCTTCGTAATTGACGAGGTCGACAAGCATCTCAGCCCCAGAATACAGAGACTCGGAATGAAAGTGGTGGCGACACGTACAGTCATGAACGAGCCGGAGGCGAAGACTCGCCTGGCCGAGGAGACGGTCAAACTAGCGGAGGGTATCAAGAAGTGAAGAACCTCGCAATCGTCCCCGTGAAGGGATTAACGGAAGCAAAGAAGCGGCTGGCAAACTACCTCGGTCCCAGCGAGAGGAGGAGGCTCGTACTAGCCATGCTGGCCGATGTGCTGAGTGCTCTTCACAGGTCGAAAATGTTTGTCGAGATTCTCGTCATCTCTCCAGACGAGTCTATCGCGAGGGAGGCTGGAAGGAATAATTCCTCTTTCGCCCGCCAAAGCGGCGCCGGGCTCAACTCTGCAGTCCATCAGGCGGTACGGCTGGCCTTCGAAAGGGAAATCTTCGCGGTAACTACGGTCCTTGCTGACCTTCCGCTGCTGGAGCCCAGAGACATAGAGGAGCTGGTGCAGATCAGCAGAGAGACTCCTAGAGTGGTTCTCGTTCCATCTTCAAAGGGTGGAACCAACATATTGCTTAGAGCGCCCCCGGACGCGATTGCGACGGCCTATGGTAGATGGAGCTATGGGAGACATCTGCGTTCCGCACAGGAGAAGGGAGTGACAGCCTACTCCGTCTCAAACCCCCGGGTTTCGTTCGACGTGGACACTGTTGAAGACCTTAGGACGTTGAGGCAGATGGACTCCTCAGAGAAGACTAACGCGGGAAGGCTTGCAGGAGAG
>DATBWE010000164.1:0-3324 GCA_036514975.1 Bathyarchaeia archaeon | reverse complement strand
GATGTTCTTCGCAGCTACGCGTTGAACTATGTCTCTCTCAGTGATTATACCAATGGGCTTTCCTACCTTGTCAGTGACGAGGATGCAGCCAATGTTGTGCTTGACCATGAGTTTGGACACCGTGGCCGCTGTGTCGGTTTCTCTGGCTGTGATGGGAGGCCTGGACATTATGTCTCGTACGAGTACCTCAGGCTCCTCGTCATGGACTGACAACGCGAATTCGCAAAAAGTGGGCCTTGTATAAAATGTTCATGCGGGCGACCTAGGACTCCTAGCAAACGTTATCATGTGCCGACCGTGGCTGACTCGTTTGTTCGAGCATGGCCAGCGGGTCTGATGTGAAGGTTCAACCTTCCGAGCAAGAGAAGACGTCGAGGCTGTCTCCCGCGAACGTGGTTTACTGGTCGCGCTTGGGGTTCGCCGTACTAGCTGGCGTTGTCTATACCGTGCTTGGGCTTGGGCGGGGGGGAGTCGGCACCGGCACTTTGTACGCCTTGGGCCTAGGAGTCATGTTCTACGCTGCGTCAGTACTGTTGGTGAAAAATGTCCTGCGTTATGGTCCATCTGAGCTTGCGGGTCCGAGGAAGCACGTCTCACTTGGAATGGGTACCTACATCATCTGGCTGATATTTACGATGACGCTTCTGAATACTTTGCTTCCTCCTGCTCCTTGACCGTCTCGCCTGTGACTGTGCTCGGCTGACTGGCAGGAGCCTTCTCAGAGGCTCCTTTTGGAGTCTTGACAAGGCCGAGGTAGTTTTCTAGAGCTTTGAAGTATCCTCTGTCATAGTCTCCGTGAAGCTCGTTCGAGCTGAATTCTGCGAATTCGTCTTTTAGATGGGTTATCGTTTCTTCGGACCTGTTTGCGAGTATCTTGGGAAGGTAGAGGTACTTGTCGTCGTTGCTTCTATGTGTCAAGAGAAGTCCTTCTAGAGCCTTCACGTATCCTCTCGCCCATGCCGAGTTCTGTGACTTTTGCCTTATGGTGTCAAGCTCCTTCTCTGCCTCCGTCCATGCTCTCTCCTCGACGTTCTGGAGGAACTTGGCCACTGAAAGCTGAGGGATTTCGGGCGTGGATTTATCGGCGTCTCTTGACTTCATCTTCTTCCGATATGTCCTGTATTCCTGTTTCTGTGACTTTGAATATTCTCTCGCCTTCGGGAAGGTAGGGGCTCGATACGAGTCTTGCTATTCTGATTGGTCCGCTGGCCGCCCGTCGTACGAAGACCCTCGTATGGCTGGTATGGGCGACTATGTGTCCGCCTACCGCATCAACCGAATTGGCGAAAAACTGGTCAGGTTTCGACATGACCTGGTTGGTGACCACTGACACTGCATTGAACCCTCTCGCGAGGCGTATGAGGCGATGCATGTGATTGTTGAGCCGTTGTTGTCGTTCTGCCAGCACTTCTCTTCCGATGTATTCGCTTCTAAAGTGTGAGGTCAGCGAGTCAATGATGATAAGTTTGATGCCATTGTCCTTTATGACCTGGTCGGCTTTCTCCAGAAGTAGCATCTGATGGTCTGAATTATAGGCTTCTGAGTAGATGATTCTCTGAGCTGCGGCCACAGGGTCCAAGCCCAGTTCTCCAGCCATTCTCACTATCCACTCCGGCCGGAAGGTTTGCTCAGTATCAAGGTAAAGCGCGCCTCCGTCAAGTCCGCCCTTGCCGACAGGGAGCTGGACGTTGACGGCTAGCTGGTGGCAAAGGATGGATTTTCCTACGCCGTATTCGCCGTAGAACTCGGTTATTGTCTGGGACTCGAGGCCGCCCCCTATCAGCTCATCAAACGCTTTGCTCCCAGTCGTCAGCCGGATGACGTTGGCTCTCATCCTCATCAGCTCGTCTGCCCTGACGAAGGAGAGTGAGATGCTGTCGCGAGCTTCGCCGATGATCCTCGCGGCCTGTTTTTCGCCGACGCCTGCGGGGACGAGCTCTCTGACTGTGGCGGTGGCCAGGCTTTCGACCGTGTTGAAACCCAGTTCCTTCAGTTTCTCAGCGGTGGCTGTCCCGACCCCAGGGAGGTCCTCAATAACCTCGTACTTTTTCGTGGTCTCCTGGGTCACCAAGCTCTCACTTGCGAGTCTTGTCGAGTTCTCGGCCTCCATGCTATTTAAGGACGGCTGGAATCTGGGCAATTTAGGGCGAAGACTGGGCTGAACATAATCACGTAACGGAATGTTCTACGTTTCGGGTTTCCAAGGTTACAACACGCTTATTGTAATTAGGGGAAAGTGGCTGCTCGTTGAGTATTATTGGGGGTTGAGGGAGAGGAGGCCCAACCCAAGAAGAACGGCAGCAGGAGGTATGCTGAGACGGTGTTGGGCTGGGCTAGCGAAGACTCCGTGGGCAGAGGCGTGTACCAGACTACACTCGCTACCTCTCTCTTCGAGTACGTCATAGTCCTGTTCTTCGGCGGATGGCTCATTGTGGAATATTTCTACAACGTGTACGAGCAGGAGTATTTCGGGTCCTTCAACCCTGTTTTCCTCATCATCGTAATGATGATGGCTTCTGGCTACGGTTTCGCCAGGCTCGTATCTCTTGTGAAAAGCGTGGCCGGCCCCGCTAAGCCTGCGAAGTCGGAGGATGACTATTGAGCAAGCCAGCCCTGGGAACTATCGTATCGGTCGCTCTGAACCTCGTACTCTCACTCTGGCTCATCAACAACTACTTCTACGATGAGCCCTTCCGAAACTACGTCAACATCACCCTCGGCCAAATCTATCCGTTCCTGATAGTCTCGATAGGCGTAGGAGGCGGGTCAGGGCTGGGCTATGTCCTCCTCAAACGACGCCACCCCGACCAGTCTATCGCTTCAAGACTGCAGCAGGCTAGGCCGCTGAGGCAGGGTCCTTCTGGTGGGGGCACTATGTCGCAAGGAAGAGGTCTGGCTTCAATAGCTTCTTCTGCGCAGGGTACAAGACACACAGCCTATGCTGTTCCACCTCTTCCCAAGAGTCCGTCTCCGACTGGTCAGAGAAGTACACCGACGCTTTCCTGGACAGCGGGTCCGAAGCCTTCCACGGCTGGCCCTCCAGGGCCTCACCGACCAGAGACTCCTTCTGCCACTCCAAGCTTCTTAACGGTTCCTCAAGGTTTGAAGGTGGAGGGGTCATCCTCTCTACCGCACACTTCGCGGCCAGACCAGTCGCCGCCCTCTGTCACACGCATACCTCCTGAACCTTCTTCGAGGCTCACCTCAACCGCGCAGTGGCGTCCCGAAACAGGAACAGCAGGAGAGAGGAGGTTCGAGTCTGGTGCGCCCTTCGCAAAACCCGGGCTGGACATTTCTGCAAAACCTGGTAGTACGTCGTTCATT
>DATBWE010000163.1:0-3295 GCA_036514975.1 Bathyarchaeia archaeon | reverse complement strand
AAGGAAGCGGCAGTTCTCCAACAGGTCATCAAGGACACGAAATGGAGACCCCGAATCCTCAGGGCCCCACCCCTACATTCCAAGATCATTGCCAGCACCCGGCACATTCTTCACACGGAGAGCGAGGAGAGAAGCCGGATTCTGAGAGATGTGGGAGAACGGATTTTCCGGCCGACATTCAGCAAAGCGGGCTATGTCCGATTGGTCACGTTGGGCGCCTTCCACGAAGTTGGCCGGGCGGCCATGCTAATTCAGGCGGGGGCCAGCACCGTCCTACTTGACTGCGGAATTAACCCTGGATCCCAGGACCCGACACAGGCCTACCCCCGGTTTGATACCGACGAGTTTGACTTGGAGAAGCTGGATGCGGTAGTCATTTCCCATGCGCACCTTGACCATTGCGGAATACTGCCCTTCCTGTTCAAGTACGGGTATGACGGGCCCATCTACTGCTCCGAACCTACGGCGGTCTTAATGACGCTCCATCAGCTGGACTTCCTGGACGTCCACAGCAGAGAGGGTGAACATTCACCATTTGACCAGAAGGATGTCAGAGAAGTTGTCACGCACACAATACCCCTCAGGTATAACGTTGTTACGGACGTTGCCCCGGACATGAAACTGACACTCCACAACGCGGGACATATCCTCGGAAGTTCGATCGTCCACCTTCACATCGGTGAGGGACTCCACAACGTCGTCTACAGCGCAGATTTCAAGTTCGGAAGAACAATGATGCTGGACCCTGCAATGGCTCAGTTTCCCAGAGCCGAGACGTTGATTATCGAGAGCACATACGGTGGGCCGGACGACATCATGCCCGACAGGGAAGGGGTCGAGGGAAGGCTAGTCAGCATTGTCAACGAAACGGTCGAGAAAGGAGGAAAAGTCCTGATTCCAGTGCCTGCCGTGGGCAGGGCGCAGGAAATCATGCTAGTGCTTGACGCGTACATGAGAAATGGCGCTCTGAGAGAGCTCCCCGTCTACATCGAAGGCATGGTCAACGAAGCAACGGCCATACACACCGCCTACCCTGAATACCTCGTGCGGGACATTAAGGACCAGATCCTCCATAAGGACGCGAACCCGTTCCAGTCAGAATACTTCCATCCAGTCACTCATCCTAGCGACAGAGAGGAAATCGTCGCGGGTGGACCCTGTGTCATCATAGCGACCTCAGGTATGCTGGAAGGTGGGCCTGCCATCGACTACTTCCGTCACCTCGCCCCTGACCCTAGAAACACCCTTGCCTATGTCAGCTACCAGGTCGAAGGAACGCTTGGAAACAGGATTAAGAATGGCTTGAAGGAGGTTTCGCTCTACGCCCACGACGGAAAAATGGAGATGGTCAAGGTCAACATGCGAGTTGAATCCATCGAAGGCTTTTCCGGCCACTCAGATAGAAACCAGCTTCTAGCCTTCGTCAAGAGAATGATGCCCAAACCTACCAAGATAATTGTGAATCACGGAGAGCGCAGAAAGTCGGACATGTTCGCGCAGTCGGTCAACAGGATTTTCGGAATAAGGACAATAGTCCCGGACGTTCTAGAGTCTATCCGGCTGCGCTAGACAAGGCTAGTAGGCTCCTCAGAGAGTCTCTGTCCGGCCCTCGCCTCGATTGGAGCCTGAGTCGCGGAAGTCTCTCTTCTCCAAATTCTAACCCCGGGAGGAGTGATGACGATTCGTTCCTCCCCTAGCCTCGCTATGTCGCCCCCAATAGACTTGGCATGGTCGGTTAGTTCCGTGATGGCGAGCTTTGTCTCGTCTACGCTCTTCCTCGCCAAGGGAGTGATGCGAATTATCAGAATGTTTCCAGTCCTAATTTCCGCCTTGATGGTTTCCACATCGTCAAGTTCCTGAAGTGGAAGCGCTTTCACGTAGACTGGTGAACCTGTCATGGCCAACATCAGATTAACGTCCCGCGGACGTCGACGGACAGGGCCTGGAACCGATGCGACTTTAAACCTTCCCTGACTGAGTTAGACGAAAAACCTCAACCGGGAGCAGAGGCCTGCCGGCTGAACACTTTCACCGTCTCCCATGTTGGGTCACCAACATAGTGGAGGTTCTTGATTACCTTCCCCTTCTTGGTAGCAGCTAGCGTCTGCGAGTCTACAAGGGCCCTTCCCACCGCCAGCGGCTTCCCGTATTTCTCATCCTCAACCACTAGCAAATTGTTCGCAGGAAATTCTCCCTCAACTCTCCGAATCCCGGGCGCCATCACGTCTGCCCCGCTTACGACATGCGGGACCGCCCCCATGTCCACGACCACTCGTGGTAAATCCTTCAATGTGATAGCATTAACCAAGACCGGAATCAGCTCCCCCCTGCTCCTGAGGGCCAAGGGCTGCCCATCGACGAAGACAACCTCGCCGTCTTTCACAGCCTCCAGTTCGACGTGAGACTTTGACGACAGCGAGGAAAGGCCCGGAAGACTTCTCAGCTGTTCAATCAGAGGTTTTGAGTCGCGTTCTTTCAGAATCGTCTTCTGGGGCAAGTTACGACGATTTCTGCAAGACAATCTTTAAAAGAGTACCTGGCAAGTCGCCGCCTGATTTCCCTAGGTTGGGACCTTGAATGTCAGAAGTTGCCGCTAAGATCTTCGAGGAAAGCCTCAACAAGGTTGTTCTCGTCCAGCTTAAGGGAGGACGCAGCGTTCGCGGTAGGCTCTACAGCTTCGATCAGCACATGAATCTAGTTCTTGAAGAAGCTGAGGATGTAACAAACTCGGAGATGGCTAAGAGACTCGGCACTATCATCGTGCGAGGAGACAACGTAGTCCTAGTGTCGCCCCCGCCGAAACGATAGCCAGACTATTTCTTCCTGGTGGCTGCTGACTCTAACCGTCCATGGACCCTAACGGACCCGACACGGAGATTCGGCGTGTTGAACTCAAGTGTGACGTCGAAGTTGAAAGCATAATCCCTCTCCGCCATCCTGTCCAGGAGTTCGGCAATTGTCGCGGGGCCAATTTCGGATTTCTGAGGCATGGAAGGCCCAGAAGTTATCAGGCGTATTAAAACTAACAGCCATTCTCTTAGAATTCGATTTTACAAAGGTTAAATAGATTCCAGCGCGGACTCGCGCGAACCAGCACTCGTGAAACGAGTTGATTCGCGAATCATTGTGTCTCCTACTGATATTAGTTTCCACGCTAGCGACAATTCCCCTCGACCTTCAATCCACTAGCGAATCAAGTAGGCTTGTCCCCGAAGCACCTGCACTGTCTATTCCAGACCCCAACGGGACAAACGATGCGTTCAACGTAACATTCGCCCACTTCGACCTATACACC
>DATBWE010000162.1:0-4821 GCA_036514975.1 Bathyarchaeia archaeon | reverse complement strand
CAGAGGCGGAGCAATCCTCAGAGTTGAATGTCCACAAGTAATCAGGGCAAGACCCCTTCTGAAGGATTTCATCATGATATCCTTCGCCTCAGTTTCGCCGAACTCTTTTGTCTTAGGGTCTTTCACAATCTCCGCCCCAATCATCAGACCCTTACCACGAACATCGCCAATGATCGGATATTTCTCCTGAAACTCCTTCAACCGCTTCATGATGTAGTTCCCCTGTTTGACAGCGTTCTCCATCAAATGCTCATCCCGAATCGCATTAATCACCTCAAGGCCCGCCGCACAACAAACAGGATTCCCTCCGAACGTGTTCGCATGGGACCCGCCTTCCCAATCCATGATGTCAGCCTTGGCCACGGTGGCTCCTATCGGCAGACCTGAAGCCAGAGCCTTCGAAGTACACAGAATATCCGGCTCCACACCCCAGTTCTCAATTCCAAACCACCGCCCTGTACGCCCCATACCCGCCTGGACCTCATCATCCACCATCAAAATCCCGTTCTTGTCCAACAGCTTCTTCAGCCGCTTGAAATAATCGTCCGGCGGCACCACGTACCCGCCCTCCCCCTGTATCGGCTCCGTGAACAAGGCCGCCACATCCTCCGGCGGAAGATATGTGTCCAACACTTGTTCCTGTATGAAGTCGACGCAGTACATTCCGCAGTCCGGGTATTCGAGCTTGAACGGGCATCGGTAACAGTAGGCGAACGGGACGTGGGTATCTCCGGGCACCATGGGAAGAAAATGCCGTCTCTGAGCCGGCTTGCTAGCCGTCAAACTCAATGAGCCCAGGGTCCTGCCGTGGAATGCGCCGATGAACGAGATGAACCCGTGCTTCCTAGTATGCCACTTTGCCAGCTTCATAGCAGCCTCAATAGCCTCCGTCCCGCTGTTGCTCAGGAACACTTTCTTCGGAAAATTCCCAGGGGTAATCTTGGTCAGCTCTTTCGAGAACTGGACGACCTTCTCGTAGTAGAAGTCAGTGTACGAGTAGTGGATCAGTTTCTCCGCCTGGCTCTTAATCGCAGCCACGACCTTCGGGTGGGAGTGCCCCACGGCCAGACAGACCAGTCCCGAGTTGAAGTCTATGAACTCGTTGCCGTCAACATCCCTGACAATACAGCCCTGGCCCGACTCCGCGACCAGAGGATAGAATCGGACAAGAGACTGCGAGATCAGGGAGTGGTCTTGCTGGACAAGCTCGCGAGCCTTAGGGCCTGGAGGAGTAACTACGATCTTGGGGTATTTCGCCTGCGGCATGAGTAATCTGCCGCGATGCTTCTTCTAGACCACTAATAAGATTGCGTGGCCAGATGACATGACACTCCATAGAGTCCTCGGTAACCGTCAGGGTTAGGTCCGGCAAACCTAACTGGCTGTGACGGGAAAAAGGCTGTTGGTGAAATTTCTTGGACAAAAAGGACAAAGCGAGACGGGCACCAACCGAGAAGCGCTCTGACGCGTACAGCCCCTCAAGCACCGAAGACAGAACACATGCGGACAATAGGGCAGAGCGGTTTGGCCCGGAGCACCCGGAGTATCAGAGAAGCAGAGTTCGGAAGTAGGTATTCTCCCCTTTTCCTTTTTTTCTCATTGAATCTCCCGAATGTGAGGCTAAGCTAGGTTTGTCGAATAGTCTTGCCGGCCCTTCTCGGACCCTTTAGTGGCCTAGCGTAATCTCGATAGTCGAGAGGCTGGCGGTGGACCCGTCCTCCCGGGTCACATCCTCCGTCCCGATCCCCACAGACACGACCTGGACGTTCTTGAAGAAAGCCCTACGCAGCATTTCCACCGTGTCAATGGCCTTCGTAATCGACTGTCCCCTCGCCCGGACAAGGACCTCTGGAACCCCAGTGTTGAAGAGGGTCACACATGCAACGACGTAGTTCATGGTAGGCTTCTTGCCTATCCGTACGAGGTTCGGGGCCTCCTCTTCCGCGTCCTCGAAACCGTTCTCTATGTCTTCTACTGCCATAGAATCACTTGGTTTCTTCCGAGGTCTAAGATTAACCTTGCCTAACTTTTACGCGTCTCTGGCATATGAACGTGGACCCTTAACCCGATAATACGCATGCGATACCCATCCCGAAGGGGCCGGCAAAACCCCGGCTTTAAAAGGCAACCCGGAGAGACCGCCCAGACCCTTACCTGGCGGTTGGACAATGTCCTCGGCAAGCCCCACTGTCTTCCACATGCTCGAAAGGATAGTGGGCAAAAAAATCCTCACTACGATAAGCCGCGACTTTGGCTACGAAGGCCGACTGGCAGTGGTCTCACACCAGCCTCCGGGAATATGGCTGACGGATTCAGAAGCGGTTATCCTCCGGTCTACAGTCGTGAGTCCTATTCCACAGGTCGTAAATAGAGAACCCAAGGGAGACATCTTCCTACACCTAGACGCGATACAGAGGCTCGAGACAATTCCCGAGGGAAAAGCAAGACGCGAGACGACCTGATAGGATGGCTTGACGGACTAGTTGTTAGGGCCTCCAGCGGTACAGTCGTCCTAGACCCAACCCGCACCCACCGCCTCCCACACTCTGCACGGGTCCTAGTATCACATGCACATTCCGACCATACCAGAGGCTTCCGGCACAAAGGCCTAAAGCAATCCACCAGCGAGACACGCGACATACACGAAGCCCTCAACGATAGCCAAGTCGCCAACTTTCTCTCGCTGGAGATAGACCACAAGACCGTCTTTGATGATCTAGAGATCACCGCCCTCAACGCAGGACATATGCTAGGCAGTGCCCAGTTCCTCGTCAAAACACCATCCTCCTCAATCCTCTACACCGGCGACATCAACTGCATCGACACGCTAACAACCAAAGCAGCCCAGCCAGAACGCTGCGATACGCTCGTCATCGAGGCCACATACGGCTCACCATACTACAAGTTCCCTCCACGTGAACACGTCTACTCCGCAATCGTAGAATGGGCCCTGGACACGATCAAACAGGGAAGCATACCGTGCCTACACGTATACGCCGCCGGAAAGGCTCAGGAGATCGTTCGATTGTTCAACGTGTACACCCATCTACCAGTAATCGTCAACCCGCTACTCGACGGCGTCAATGATGCCTACCGTGCCAGGGGCCACAAGCTCCACTGGCACTCTTCCGACACGAAAGAGGGAAAACACCTCCTCGAACGGGACCCGTGCGTCTACGTCACCACCCCCAGTGACAAACACCGTCTCGGCCGCCGCCATAGCAGGGCCTACGCGACAGGCTGGGCCCTTTCCCTGAAGGAGAGAACGACAGCCTTCCCCCTTAGCAGCCACGCAGACTTCGACCAGCTCGTCGGCTTCATCAAAGCCTGTAGCCCTCGCAAGGTCTACATTTTCACAGGCTTTGCCGACCAGCTTCGAACAGCCCTCAAGACACGTCTGGGACTAGAAGCTCGAGTAGTACCGTCTTACGTTCAGCGAACCCTGTCGGAAGACTACTGACGAAGAGCCAACATTCTCCTTCTGCATAAATCGGATCGGCAATATAGTTGAGCTCCGAGGGAGTACCGTGGTATACTTACTGGATTCGACCTACGTGGTGGTCATGATCCTCATTGCATTACTTGTTTTCGTGCTCGTTGCCTATCTAATCGTCCGAGTGTTTGCCCAAAACTCCAAGAAAGACGATGAAGTGGAGTCTTTCTCAGGTAGTGAATCGTAGACCGGGCGAACGCCGCTAGACTAAACGGGTCGAACATTCAGCGCGAACCGGCAGAAATCCTCACCACGGGCCCTGCAACCCGTTTCCTTGCCCTGCGCGTTTTTCCCGAGCAGCTGAGAGAAGACCCCCTCAAGATAACCCAGGGTGAAGAAGCAGGTCGGCCTCAGCGAGCCTCCGGGCGTGTCGGCTTCGAACCCGTTCTGAATGGAAACGTTGACCGTCTCGTCTGTTTGGCCAAGGTCCAAGACTCGAACCTTGCCAATTCCAATGTTCGTCTCTTCAACCGCTGTCCTCACGAACTCGGGAAAAGACTCGGGACCCTTCAGGCCCAAGGACTCAGCCTTGGCGTTCAACGCCCGCCCCTCCTCAGTCCCAACCCTACGACCGGCAATCTCCAAGATTACGTTCGCAGCCTGTCCAGACAGCCGGGACAACTCTTTCCTTATCAGCTCGAAAACATCACGCCTCAGCAAGACCACTTTCTGCCCGAAATACTCGACTTCACCCACCTCATCTCTAAAACGAATCGAATTGATCGCGCTAATCATACGCCGCATATTGTTGGTTGAAAACCGTCCAGTTCCGGACATTTCAGCTGAAGGCCTCCACTTTCTTCGCCAGGTCCTGGAACCGGGATGCGATGGGATGCTTCGGAGAAGTTAGTATGAAGACTGATTTGCTCAGCGAGCCCTGAACGTCCTCGGAGAACGGGAACCATCCCATCACCTCCACTTTGAAACTATTGCCAATGTTGAGGGCGAGCTTAGAAGCGTCGGACGGCTTCATACCGGACGGAATCATGTTCACCACTAAGTGAGTAGGCTTCTCCAGGGTCTCCGCAATCTCCACCATCACCCCCGTCCCGAAAATGTCCTGTTGGTCAATCCTAGACACGATCAACAGGTGGTCGCAGACCCCCATGACCAGAAGAGTATCATTCTCCAAGCCAGGGTGCGTGTCGATGAGAAGGTAGTCGAGTTTGAAATGGTCCTGGAGTTTTGATACTGCGCTAGAGAAGGATTCGACCTCAAACCCTGTCCGAAGAGTCCGCAGCATTTCTGAAACCTTGATGCTGGCAGGGGTGAAGAGCAACTGTCCGCGACCGTTTAAACCCAGCCTCTCGTTCATGTCTATAGCCGCC
>DATBWE010000161.1:0-3127 GCA_036514975.1 Bathyarchaeia archaeon | reverse complement strand
CATTTCCGGCTCTTCGAGACTTCCTCCTGAGGCTTGGTGGGTGCGAGGGCGCTGAGAGAGAACACATCAGAGAGGATGACCACGTCTCCTACTGTTGCGATGTTGCCGTGTTCGACCTCGAACTCTCTCGGCAGATTTCTACCGTCCAATAGGGTCTTGAATTGTTCCTTGTCGACCGACAACACTAGTGATTTGACGTCTCCGATGTCGTTGGAGATCGCCTTGCGTACTCTTCCGACGATCATGCCGTGGGAGTCTATGACCTGTAGGCCGCTCAATGCTTCAACCCTGGCGTGGGCGTCCTTGGTGAATTTCGCATGTGAGGGGTGGTCGACGTATCTTTCGCACGAGTAGCAGTACCATCTCTTCTGGTGGGATTTTGTTCGAATGAATGTCAGTGGCTGTGTGCAGTCAGGGCACTGGGGTTTCGATTCTTCTTCCTCGAACATGGGAGCAGTGCCGGGTTTCAAAGAGAAATCTTTCTGAAAGAACAACGTTTCGACGTTTAGCTAGTTAACTTCTTCGCACATTAGGCGAGGGGTTCCTGTTTCTCGGCCCGGGAATCGACACGACCGATCTTCTTCGATACGACATTACTCGTTGAATTTTTCGCGTCAATTCGGCGGGCTGACTGCGGCGGGAATTCAAAGCAGGAGTGTCGACCATGGACTACTTTATCTACGGAAAAAGGTAGGATAGAGGCGTTCGACGTAAGAGGGTAGAGGTTGGCGGAGGAATGATGCCATAGGGAATGACCCTGGGCCGCCGGGTTCGTAGTCTTAGAGTATGCTGCAGGGGTGCCTGCAGCGTCATGTTTGGCCAGGGCTGGAGATTTTCTACACCCTCGGGGGTCTAGAATAAAATGCTTAGAATATTTCCGACTCGGGCAAAGTTCTGAAGGAATCGTGACCTGGACGAGGCAACTGGGGTAAACTAACTCCGTAGGTGGTGGGCCCGCCCGGATTCGAACCGGGGACCGTCAGGTTTCTCTCATTTTGCTATGAGCCTGCCGCTCTTTCAGTCCTCTGATGAGAAGTAACCTGGCTGAGCTACGGGCCCTCCAAGAACGCGCGCCCTTCCAGTCAACTTTTAACTTTGCCGGCAAGCCTAGTTCTACCCGGTACAGTACCGTTCGAAGGTCCTCCTAGCTCCCGCTGTCTCAGCTTAGCGAATGAAAGCATGTTTGTCGGAAAGCGTTTTAATAAACGGGACTTGCCGATGCGATTTGCCGCCGGCTAAGAAGCGGGCCGCCGTTCCCTCCAAGTGTGGGGGCGCGAGCTCAGTGGTAGAGCAGCGGACTCGGAAGACAACTGAGGCTGAAGCTGTTAAAGACGGTGGACCACTGCAGCAACCCGTTGGTCACAGGTTCGAACCCTGTCGGCGGCGCCATTGCTTATCCACTCTGCCGACACGTGGGTAGCGCAACGGATTATAACTGCCCAACCACCTAGTATAGTTCGGTTAGGAATCGTCAGGGTTCCACGTTGAAGCTCGACCAAGGACCCGCGGGAGAACTAACGGTTCTAGACTCCGGCTACACAGACCAGGTCCTGCTTGACTGCGTCAGCGAGGAATTTCTCCGGATCAAAGCGGTCGTCTACAATTCCCTCAACGACCTGAACAAACTATTCTTGGTCGACAGAGCGCTCTACACTAGCAGCCCAGACAGGCCACTGTACTACGAATTTACGCCGCAGAACATGGCCTCGATAAGAAAGCCGCTGGTAATTTCGGAAGTGAAACTCTACTGCGTAGAACGGCTCTGGGGCATGAGCACGATTAGAATGATGAAATAGAGCGGATTAGTCAGCCTTTTCTACTGTAATCTCTATCGTCGAGACGTTACGCGTGTCTCCCTCTTCTCCCAAAACCTCAGACCCGATCTTGACCGCTTTGATGCTGAGCTTTCCCTGGAAGAAACGACGCCGGACAACTTCCACAACGTCCACCGCGTGACTGATTGACTTTCCTCTGGCCTTTACAGTGAGTTGTTTTGATCCCCCGTTGAAGTGCATCATCACCGCTGTGGCGTATGCCATCAGGGGCTTTTTGCCTATGAAGACTGTGTCGGGTGGGATTTGGCTTCGGGGCCTCTGAGGTGAAGGGCTTCGCTGTGTCGGCTCTGTCTCTTCCATTTGCGTGGTCGCCTTTTCCAGAAACTCCTCTTTAAGCGAAACCTAGCCTTCGCTAGTGGCGACTTAAACCTTTACGCTCAGGCTTGGGAGAAGCTGAGAATGGTGAAAGGGGGGAGTAAGAGAAAGGGGGTCGGGAGAACGGCTAGATGATCTCCCGAGTGAGGGCTTCTCGGAACTTGACCCTGCAGTCTTGGCACTGGAAAAGCCCGATTAGGACGTTCTTCTTCGACTTGCCGCCCTTGAGCTCCCAGACCTTCGCTGGCTTCGGAACGTCTGCGCCACACTTTGGACAGACAACCTGGTAGAACTGCGTAGGCGGGGTCAGGCTGACCTGAGCCAAGTCGGGTGCTGAGGGTGTCGCTGGAGCTGTGTCAGTCCCTGTTATGCTCGGGGTTTGGAGTGCTGACGTCTCGATGGCCGTCGATGCTCCCAAGGCCGGAACATCGTCTACAACCTTGACCATCAAAGTATCATCGTTGCCCGGTTCTCCCACGATGTCAACTGTCGGGATTGTCACAACAGAGTCTTCAACCGACACTTCGCCTGTGTCATGGAATGAAGATTCCGCCGCGTACTCCGTGGAGAGCGGAACGCTGGGACCGGGTTGTACGCTAACTGGCGGTGCGAATACGGGTCCCCAGGCTGTAATGGTTGCAGCGTTTGACTGCGGCGCAGGGTTGGTCCAGCTATTGCCGTTGGACTGAGGTTGAGGGGGGGAAGGGGAGGACGCTGGCACAGAACGCTCAGCAGGAACAGATTTCTCGGGTCCCAGTTGCTCGGAGGTGACTCTTAGACCCGTCTGTGGGGTTGTCATTTGCTGAGCTGTGGGTTGTGGAATTGTGAAGGGTTTGTCCTGACTGAAAGACCCTCTCCCCCAATCCTCACCAGTTACTCTGGGAGTAGATGTTGATGACTGTTTGAACTCGGCTGGTGCTAGAGGCTTGACCTCTATCTGCTGCAGGACGCTGATCATGCTTTTGATTTCTTCGATG
>DATBWE010000160.1:0-5672 GCA_036514975.1 Bathyarchaeia archaeon | reverse complement strand
AGCGGAGAAGCAAGCACCAACACAATGGTGAACCTCTACGAGGCCGGAGCCCTAGACAGGTCCTTCATCAGGACCATCGCGGCGAGAGTCAGATAGCCAGCCCGGCCCGAACACTTCATCTCGGCCGCGGGAAGTATCATATCCTTTATCTCGCATGAGGCGGACGTTGCCCGCAAGAATCACGGTCTGACCCCGTTGACAAAGTCGATCGTAACAGGCATAGAAGCCCTAGACAAGGTTCTCCCCAAGGGCATACCGCGAAACAGCCTAACCATCCTAGCAGGGGAACTAGGCACTGGGAAGTCGGTTCTCATGGAGGAACTGCTCTGGAGCCTGCTCAGAAGAAAAGAGCCGTGCATATTCGTCAGCTATGAAGGCCCTCCAATCGCCGTGGAACAGGACATGGAATCCTTAGGCTGGGACATCGCGCCCTACCTCGAATCCGGCCAGCTCAGATTCCTCGACTGCTTCTCATTCCGCATGGAACCCGTCCAAACCCCCCCACACGCCCACTACGTGAAGGACCCGAAGGACCTGCGCTCCGTAACCGCCTCACTGTTCAACATGATGGAAGAGATGAAGATGCTGGGCCGGGGAGCGGTATTCGTCGACTCGCTCACCGAAATGTTCACACTCGTACAGGAAGAACGCCCACTCGTCTACCATGTGCTGGACGGGGTCAAATCCTGGAGGGCTAAAGGGCCCAAGGAGCGCCTCGTACCCTTCTTCTGCTCCCACCACACTCCACTACGCGCATACGCCGACCTCGACGACCTACTGTTCTACGTCGTAGACGGAATCATCGACATAAGGTTCAACCCTGGCTTCGCCGACCGCGGCCTCCTAGTGAAACAGTTCCGGGTCCGCAAGATGAAAGGCGCCCCTCACGAGACCTACTGGGTGACATTCTCCGTCAGCCAGAAGGGACTATCAGAGGTCCCTCTACCTGTCCCTGTCCTAACGAGCGGAAAGCCCGGTACCAAGAAGAAAAAGTAGCCCCGGGCCGCTGTGATGCTCGGAAGGGCTCCACGTGCCCAGTCAGCATCATACGACTCACCCCGTAACCCAGCCACAAGTAGGGCCGCCAAGGATCAAGGTTCCTTACTCCCGGAACCCTGTATACGTGGCGGACGGTTACAAACCTCCCGTAGTCGCAGGCAGGAGTTTCGAGTATGAAACCTCCCCCGAGAACGCGGCCTACTGGCAGACACTGCCGCTAGCCTACAGGCAGTACTTGAAGAAGGAAGCCGACAGGCGCGGCATCGACCTTCGACTGTTGATCGACGAGAGACGGCCCGGCGCATTCCAGTGCGTGGGATGCAGTAAGCCGATGGTCTTGAGGGAACTCTTCGCGAACGGGGACAGAGTCTACCAGTGCCTGAACGGTACCTGCGTAAAGAGAATCATTCGCTATCAATACCAGTCAGTGAGCGGCCGAATAATCGAAGTAGCCTAGACGTCACTGCACAAGGCCGAAAAGGCCGGTCAGACGGCTTTGTGCTGGGCCGGGGCTGGAGATTCTGTAGGCCCCCGGGGTCTAGAAAAGAATGTCTGGAAAAAATGTTTTGCGCCAAAACTGGTTCTATACAGCCTAACCTCTTAGAACCACTCAGGCAAGATTCAGGAGGAACGCAACCGCTAGAACTAGGAGGATGACCGCAGTAATTTTCGGAGCGAATTTTTCCACAACATTCATCCGGTTCTTGAAACGTCGATAGGCGCGTACACTGAGCAAGGTTATGCCGACCAAGGACGCAGTGACCGCGAGAGCGTAGGACACCATAAGTAGAACCGGGTCCACTCCGCCGACTGCAAGAGCCAGTAACGCAAATTCCTCTTCGTGAGCAAACCCCAGGGCGAAAGCAAACCCTGCTAGTCCTGCCAGCGTCATGACTCTCGCATCGTGAATGTGCTCGTGGGTGTGGGCTTGGTTTCCTGAGTGCATGTGCTCGTGAGTGTGCTCTAGCTTCTCGACCAAATCATGGACGTGTCCGTGCTGGGCTTCGTCCCGGGAAGCTCGCCAGAAACGAACAGCCAAGATGATGAGGAAGACAGCCGCCACGTACTTGAGCACGGGAATAGAGAGTGGAATGAAGAGGCTGAGAACCAGATAGGCCCCTACGGCTGCGATGGATGATGTAAAGTGCGCACCTGCCATGACTCCCGAGCTCAGCAGGGCATGCAGACCTGGACGACTCTTTCTCGCAGCGTAGAACAGGGCCACCGGCCATCCATGGGCAGGCTCTATCCCGTGCAATAGGCCAATGACTATGACAGCGGCCAACGCAGCCTCGGACATGTATCAACCGCATCGATGAAGAACGTGGAATGGTTAAGCCTGATAGTACGAAACCGCTAGAGGCCGGCTAACTCGGACTGCATCCTTCCTAACGAGAGGAGACCAGTTGACCTATCCCCAGCTTGAAACTCGCTCCGGAACTATCTTCAAAATGACCCTCTGCTCACCTGGCCGTTTGGAATAACTAGGTTTGCCGTGGTACTTCATGTTCAACTTGTCAATATGGTCTTCGGCCGCCTTTCCTGTAATCTGTTCGACCACCCTCCCGCGAATCTGTATGAAATTGTAGGGATTGGACCAGTCTGCAATCGCGAGCGCGATTCTCGGATTTTTCTGAATGTTCCGATGTTTGACCCTTCCGACTGCCGTGTTGAGGATCACATGCTCTCCATCTGTGTCCACCCAGAGAGGTGTGACCTGGGGAGACCCATTGGGGAATGTGGTCGCTAGGTAGACGAAGTTCTTGCCTTCCAAGACCTTCCGGACCGAGTCCGGTATGGCAACCGGTTTTGACCGAGTCAACATGAAAATGAGATTAGGGTATCGGCAGCAATTATAGGTTCGCTCGGAGCGTGAACGCGCACGCTTCTGAATTAACGATTAATCGACGTCGGCGGTTTTCAACCCTTTTATCGTGCAATTTCGGTTCGCTCCCGGACCCATTGCACGCAGTGGAAACGCTCAACCTCTCCAAGAGGTACAAGAAGACAGAGGCTCTTTCCGGACTGAACTTCTCAGTCCGAGAAGGCGAGATAATGGTAATTCTGGGTCCTAACGGCTCCGGTAAGACAACCCTTCTCATGATCCTCTGTACCATTCTCAAACCCACATCAGGAACGGCCCATATCGCAGGGCTGGACGTCGTCGAGGACGGGACGAGGGTACGAGAAATTCTCGGAATAGCCTTTCAGGAGGCTCGAGGGTTCTGGCGGCACAAGCCCTCTTCCATCCTCCGATTCCACGCATCAATGTTTGGGATAAAACCGGACAAGAAGCAGGACCTTGTAGAGCAGACTATGAAGGACCTAGAACTCTGGGAGTCTCGGGACAAGATGTTCATGCACCTCTCCGGCGGCCAGGCGAAACGATTGGAGACAGCTAAGGTTTTGATTCAAAGACCTAAGGTCGCGATTTTCGACGAGCCCACAAGCCAGGTTGACCTCAGAGGGAAACGGAAAATCTGGGACAAGATTAAGGCACTGCGAAACGAAGGCTCAACGGTAATCGTCGCCACGAACGAAGTGCGGGAGGCAGAATACCTGGCGGACCGCGTTACGATTCTCCACAAAGGGACAAAGGTGGTCTGCGACTCCATCTCCGTCTTGAAGGATGCAATTGCAGGGGGCGACGTTGTCGAGGTCGGTTTCGAAGACCCGGTTTCCGGGGGCTTAGTCGAGAGTTTGAAAGAACTAGGCGGGTCTCTTCAGCTGTCGCCCGACGGGAATCAGCTGCGCGCCAGAGTTTCTAGAGCCGAAGACTGGGTTCCCAAGATGACGTCGGCCAGCTATGAGCAAGGAGCGAAAATATCCTCGATAAGGGTGACAGAACCCTCTCTTGACGACGTATTCCTCCACTTCACAGGAACCGCCTTGGAGGAGAAACAGTGAACCGCGTAGTAACACTGGCTGTCTTCAACATAAGGGTCCTGCTAGGCGAAAGGATGTGGTTCGTCCTATCTTGGGCCCTCTTCGGACTGCAACTCGCCATCTATGGCTCTCTCATGTCAAAGCTCGTCGTGGTAGAGGATTATTTCTTCTTCTACTCCATCGGGCTGATAGTGATAATTGTCTTCGAGTCTTCAGCGGACCTAGGAAGACATTTCGTCGAACACGCCAGGGAGGGAGAGCTGCCCTATTTCCTATCATTACCCATCTCACGAAGGGGCCTCTTCGCAGCAAACGCCCTCTACGGCGCTACTAATACCGTGATCAGGGTCCTTCCGCCCTTGGCCATAACTCTTGCAATCTTAGGAAGGTTCTCCATTCAGGGAATAGTCTTCACTATGATCACCCTGTTTCTGCTTGGGCTTGGAATATCAGGAATAATGATCTCGATGTCCTTCATCGCCTTCAAATCAGTCGACATATACATCGCACTAGTGGCCGGGCTCTCGGCGCTACTAATCAGATTCAGTACAGCGTTCTACCCAATCGGCAAAATCCCTCCCATCTACCAACCTGCATCGTACGCGACTCCCCTGACATACGGCGCGGACCTCTCAAGATGGGTGTTGGGTTACGACCCGCAGCTACTCCTGAACCCGACAGTCGCCCTGGTAATAGTGATCGCCGTAGCGGTCGGAACTATCTCGCTGAGCATGACGATCATGGGGAGGATAATAGAGGGTGTCAAGGCTGCATGAGCCAAGCATATCGAATCTTCCAAATCGCTAGGACTGATTTCTCCTACTTCTTCAGAACAAAATGGTTGATGGCGATACTCATCAGCCTCAACCTGTCAGACATGCTAGTTACAGGGCTGGTCTACAGTGGAATGATATCGTTCGACTACTTCAGCTTCTTCGTCCCCGGAATAGTGACCATGGGACTGTTCACAGCCGCAACGGACACTGGCCGGAGAATATGGCTAGCACTCCGGGAAGGGGTCGTCCAATACTACCTTACTCTGCCGGTCAGAACATCAGGCCTTGTCCTGGCGTACATAGTCTCAGGGGGTCTTGGGGGAGTAGTCTACTCCCTATCCCTGCTGGCCGTGGCCTCTCTGGTTCTTCCCCCAAAGGGCATCGTAAACATCCTACTGCTGCTTCCTATTCTCTTCGTACTGGCAACTGGAATAGCGGGTCTGGCGGCGTTACTCGCCAGCTTGTCAAGACAGGGAGAGGTGTACTGGGCCTACGCTCAGGCACTCCAAGTCACGATGGTAACAATAAGCACCATTTTCTACCCTCGTGAAACCATAACACAATTCCTGCCGGGTATTGTGGCCTCCATTGCTGAAGCAAACCCGCTCAGCCTAGCCGCACGCGCCTTACGAGAATCGGCCTTCGGGTCAAGTCCTCTCAGCACGAGCCTTATGGTCGAGTTGCTGGCAACATCGCTTCCCTTCGCGATTATTGGCGCAATCGCGTATTGGGTCATCTTGCGGACAATAAGGGTAAGAGGAAAACCGTAGGCGACAGGAGACGAACAATCCGTTGTCGAGCAGCCCTAGCAAGAAGACACGACAGGACCCGGTACCTTCACAGGTTACTGCAAGTTACGTGATACTTTAGTCCGCTGCCAGAGTTCTCGGTCCCGAGTTCTGGCCACTGGAGAGGTGCCCTGTGCAACACACTAGACTGTCAAGGCCTACGATTCTTCTGACGTTGTTCCTCTTCGGCACAATCGGAGCCTTGGTCGTACCAGCGGTAGCG
>DATBWE010000159.1:0-2456 GCA_036514975.1 Bathyarchaeia archaeon | reverse complement strand
AGCCAAGTATCAGGAATCGTTTGTACCATTTTCTCACACCGGCAACAGAAGTTCTCCTATCAAGAAGCAGCTGGGGAGCAAACGCAACGGTACCCCGGAAACTAAAATCCAAGCTGAAATATCAGCATCAACACGGGATTTGTTCCGGGGCTGTTCCAAGGCGAAAGGCCTATGATAAACCGCTCAATCATTCGTTACCGGGAAAGGAACGAACGCGATGAATGTAGGAATAATCCAGCCGACAAGATTCCCCTTCAACACACCCTGGGTAATGAATTCCTCTAGGAAGACAATGATTTAGCCCGATAGAATAGACCCCACCAGTGAGGGCAAGGTACTCTCGACGACCAAACAGTGGAAAACCAGTCAAAACCATTGTCCAAGGTCCGGAAACCAGCATCAGCAGATGAGAACCGAGGCTCTTGGGTAAAATGCTGGAAGTGCGGAAAATGGCTCCATTGTCGAAAGTGCTTGACACACCACCTCTACAACACACCGCACAAATAGGCTGGGAGAACAGTTACTAAGTCAGTGGAACGATAGAAGGATGTCTCCAATTAGGAAGCGCTAGTTCAAGCCGATGTAGGAGGGCATGACCTGTTTTGCAAATTGCCGCATGTTCTCCGTGAAACCCTCCTGGAGAAACGGGATAACATAGTACAAGTAGCCTGACTCCGCGGCCTTCTGAACACTCTGCTCTACAGCCTTCATGTCAAACTTCTGATCCCGATTCACTGGGGACCCTATTGCAAAGCTCACCTTGTTCTGTCGACCGGCTCTCTTCGCCTCTTGTGTCACGATGGCTCTCGCTTTCTCGATAGGCATCTTGACCCATTGCGGTATGAAGCAGATATCTCCGTAATGTCCGGCCATGCGAAGCATACGGGTGCCGACCCCTCCGAATAGTAGTGGAGGGTATGGTTTCTGGACAGGCTTCGGGTCCAACACCGCGCCTTTCGCGTTGTAGAACTTTCCGTGAAAGTCTACGCTAGGCTCCTGCCAGAGTTTCAGTATAAGCCGTACCCCTTCGTCAGTCTTGTCTACCCTAGTTTTGGGGTCCGCCCATTCGCTGTAGCCCTCAAACTCTGTCTGGGACCACCCTGCTCCAACGCCGAGAATAGTTCGGCCGGACGAAAGGATGTCGTGAGTGGCGGCCATTTTCGCCAAGACGCCTGGAGGCCGGAACGGAATTGGGGTGACAAGGGTTCCGAGCTTGATTTGCCGGGTTCTCGCGGCTAGATATGTGAGTGCGACCCAGGTTTCTAGGCTGCTGTTTCCGCCACGGTCTTCTCCCCACATGTAATGGTCCGGGAGCGTTACGCCCCAGAACCCGAGCTCGTCAGCAACTGGAACAGCTTCCTGAATCAGCTTCCAAGAACGATACCAGTTACCAAGCCCGGAGAGAATGAACCTCAAGAACAGACCCTGCCGTAAGCGGTCTCCCTGCTTATGAACACGTTCAGGATACAGTAGAGCGTTCTGGCTTGGGGAACGAGTGCCAGAGGTGTGGCAAGCCTGGCGAGGTATTCTATTACCAGGGTGTTGAAGTAACTCTCTGCGGTGACTGTCTGGAATACTTGGACGAGATTGTCAAGAAGGTCAAACAGCAGAGAGATGACGATTGACCGAGGTTAGTGGGGTATCAGTCGCGAAGACCAGTTGACAGGTCTCCAAGTGCCTCAGGGCTCAGGCTTTCTTACAGGTGGGGCAGAAGGGTTGCTTGCTTAGAACCCCTTTTGTCTCTACACATTCATCGCAGAGATGCTTCCTGCACGAAACGCAGAGTCTCACGTGTTCCTCGCAGACCGTGCTGCCACATACTTCGCATATTGCTCGGGAGGTGTTCTGGCAGCGAAGGCACTTGGCCGTTTCGTCCCAGATCACCTTACCCGTTGCCGCTTGCACGACCTTCCGGTAGGACTTCGTCCCAGCAGCAAGCTCTACGGTGACGATTGGAATGTGGAGCAGGCTAACATCAGTAACTGACAATTCGACCTCCTCAGGGTCCACTCCAACCTCTTTTTCGAGAACCGCCCCAACCAAGACCCGCACACGGTCCTGGCCAATCCCAGCCGGCGCAACAGTAACGCTGTTGCTCATGCCCAGCTCGTCCGGCAAGTTAGGCATATGTCCCTCCGACGGTTGAACCTCAAGGCAGTCAACGAACATTCCGGTCGAAGGAAGACGTTTCATCTGCCCTTCCAGCATCCCGGCGTCGCAAATCCTCCCGTCCACCCCGTCAAGGACCACAACCCCCTTTCCCCGCTTTTTCCGTCCAGAATTGGTCTCGAAAAGAGCGAAGAAGTATGGCCGGAACTCAAGCCTGGGCAGGGTCCGCATCCTGAGAGCACGTTCATTCTCTAATTGCTTCGAGAAGATCGCCGCAGGAAGGGTCCTTGCAACCGGTAAGGTTTCTGGAACGTGGGTACTCCCGTGCGTTTCAATCTTGTTTAGAT
>DATBWE010000158.1:0-4233 GCA_036514975.1 Bathyarchaeia archaeon | reverse complement strand
CCAAAGTGCGGCAAGCCAGTAGCCGCGGGCGCAAAGTTCTGTCCAGAGTGCGGGCAGAAAATATGAGCAGGAAACTCGACGGGCAGTTCGTGGTTCCCGGCGAAAGGCTCGGGGTCGTCGAGGAATTCGACCCTGGACGCGGAACAGTCGACGTGAATGGAACAGTCTACTCCTCCCAGACCGGCAAGGTCAGCGTCGACGCGACACGCCGCATAGTCTCTGTCAAGACAGCGGCCGGGCCGCCGGTCGTCCCGGAGGAAGGGTCCACCATAATCGGAATGGTGGAAAAGATCCAGGAAAAAATGGCCATCGTCCAGATAATCGTCGTCGACGACCACAAGCTAGACACTCCCTTCACGGGCATGCTTCACATCTCCAGTTCAAGCCCGAGGTTCGAGCGGGCAATGGGAGAGGTCTGCAAACCCCTGGACCTCATCCGGGCCAAGGTGATAGACGTCACCAACCGTATTCCGAAGCTGACAACCGCAGGCCACGGCCTAGGAGTGATCAAAGCATACTGCGCCAAGTGCGGGGGCGAACTAATCTTCTCCGGCAGTATCCTAAGGTGCAAGGCCTGCCGTAACGTTGAAAGGCGACGGCTCGCCGACGACTTTCCCAGAAGCGGAGAGGCCAGTTGAACGTCAAAGTCGTAAAACGGGCGAAAGGACTCTTGAAGGTCGAGATCGAGGGCGAAGGCCACACGTTCGGCCACCTACTGCAAGAGTCCCTGCTAGAGGACAAGAACGTTGACTGGGCAGGCTACGACCTCCCACACCCACTATTCCCCCAGCCTATTGTGACGGTCAGGATGAAAGGCGAAGCCACCCCCGAGAAGGCCCTGGAACGCGCCTCGAAAAAGATCCGCCAGGACACTGAAGAGTTCATCGAAAAATTCTCCTCAAGCATAAAGAACGAAACCTAGCCGGTTCTGGTTCTGCAGCCAAAGGGCCTACTGTTCGATTTCGACGGGACCCTATACGGCGACTGGAGACTCTGGGTCTCCACCATACAGGAAACACTAAACGACTTCAACATCGCGGCCACCGCCTACGAGGCCCTGGAAAAAGCCAGGGACATGATCAAACAGGGAACATTCTACAACATCAACGGAGTCGCAATCGCCATGGCTAGGGAAAAAGGAGTAGACGGGGAAGCCGAGGTCCGGGCCCGTTTCCTAGAAAAGCTCGACCGGGTCATGGACAGCACCGGCCCAGGAGAAACCATGGTCAACGTCCTCGAAGAGCTTGAGGGGAAAGGGGTCCTCATGGGAATAGTCACCTTCCAACGCAGGCCCCGGCTCGAACACCGGCTGGAAGCCTGGAACCTCAAGAACTACTTCAGGTCAATAGTCACCCCTGAGCAACACCCCGAGTTCAAACCCTCACCCGCCCCATTCCTCGCCGCCATCAAAGAACTCGCCATTCCGGCCGCTCGCTGCCTTGTCGTTGGGGACGAGCCTGTGGACATGATAGGAGGCAGGAAAGCAGGAGCCGAGACCATCGGGCTCCCACAAGGATTCTTCTCCGAGGAAGAGCTCAGGGAAGCAGGTGCAGACCACATCATCAGCTCCCTCACAAAACTGCCAGCGCTGGTCCAGTAAACGGAGGAGACCGGAACCGTATCGCCCAGCCCTCCCGGCGACCCGAGCGACCCCTTAGCCAAGATTCTAGACAACAAACACCTTGCACAGTTCGGCGACTCACTGCTCAACTTCGCATATTCCCTCGCGCTGACCGAATCTTCAGGAGTCCCGAAGGGGACCAAGGTCAAAGACACCATTCTCGCCGAAGCAGCCGCTAAGGCAGGCCTGCGAAAGCACCTTCCCAGAAGAGTGGGAAGGGGCGACGTGGCCAACAGCCTTGAAGCCCTACTGGGACACGCCTGGCTGAAAAAGCTCATCTCCATGGACGAGATAGTTTCCTGTCTCAAAGCCTCCAGCCTGAACCCGGCCGAGGACTTTGCCCGCCTCGCGGAACTCGCCCTCTCAAAAATCCGGCCATGACCCGTCCACTCCGGACGGTGAAGAAGGAGATTCGTATCCTAGGACTCGACTTTTGCAACACGCGCGCCGTTAAGGCAGCCGTCCTCAGAGGAGGACAATTCCTGGACGGAGTCTTCACCCTCAACGACCCCGGAAGGCTGAGCGACAGGGAGATTGCACGCCGGATAGTCGGGACCCGCTACTTCCCCGAGCTGAGAGCAATAATGGTACACGACCCGAAGAACCGTTCAAACACAGACACTATCGAAAAGGCCACCCGGCTACCCGTAATCACCGTCTCCGGCGTCAGGCCGCGCAGACGCGGGTTCAGAGTTGCTCCGGCAGGACGAGGCGGGCTCTGGGTCCGAACAAGCCTTCCAGACGAGACCCTTTCCAGGATACTCTCCCTGACAACGGTTTTTGGAAAGCTTCCTGAGCCCGCGAGGGTTGCGCACCTCCTAGCCAAGACCCGTATGCCGAAAGCCCCTTTCTCTAATGAAAAGGAATAAATTCGCCATACCCGGCGGGCTGGGAGCTGGTTAGGTTTTGCAGTTCTGCCCCAAGTGCGAGTCCACCCTTCTCCCAATGAAGAAGGAGAAGAAGGTCCTCCTAGCATGCTCCAAATGCGGCTACGAGAGCACCAAGAGCGCTAAAGTGGTCAGCCGGCTATCACGGCAGAGAGAAAGCATCGTGGTCATAGGCCGCGAGGAGCAGAAGATACGGACCCTTCCTAAGACGAAAGCAGACTGCCCCAAGTGCAGCAACCACGAGGCGTTCTACTGGATGGTCCAGACACGCGGGGGCGACGAGTCGTCTACGCAATTCTTTAGATGTACCCAGTGCGGCGCAACATGGCGGGAGAACGCGTAAACATGCTGGAAAGCTCTTTAGCCGGAGAGGCGGGCAAGAAGGAACCCCAGAGCAAACCCGCCTTGTTCAAGGCCACCATGAACGATGCTAGACTATTTCGGAACCTTCTCGGAGCAATCTCAAGCCTAATAGAGGAAGCAGACATCAACGCGACACCCGACGGGATAAAGCTGCGGTCAATGGACCCGTCCCACATTGCAATGGTTGATTTCGAGTGGCCCCGGGCAGCCTTCGACAGCTACGAATGCTCCGGCAACACAAAACTGCGCCTGAGCGTTTCAAACCTTCTGAAGCTCCTCAAGAGGACCAAGAGCGACGAGTCCGTGGAGATCGTTTATGACGATTCTAACAAGAAGCTCAACATCACCCTCAAAAACAAGATCCTCCGGAAGTTCATAACCCCGACCCTGGAACCGTCGACGGAAGAGGTTCCCACTCCCAAGGTCCCGTTCAACGCTAGGGTGAAACTCACCGCGGCCAGCCTCAGAGACATCATCGACGACGCGCAGGCCATCAGCGACAATGTCAAGCTAGAGGTCCTGCCGGAGAAATTCGTGGTCCGGGCCGCGGGCGAGCTGAGCAGCGCCATCATAGAGATGGACAAGGGAAGCGACGCGATACTGGACATTGACGTGAAAGAGCCAGCGAGGGCCACCTACAACCTGAACTATCTCGGCGAGATCATACGCGCAGGGTCCGGCGCGTCCGAGATCACGTCGCTCGAGTTCTCGACGAACATGCCCATCAAGGTCGAGTTCGAGATGCCGCAGCAGGGGAAGCTTCTCTACTACCTCGCCCCGCGCATAGAAGCTGAATAAGGACGAATGTTAACAAGGGCTGACCTGGCAAAGTACCCCTTCCTCACAGAAGCCAGCGAATACATACGCGAACTAGGACTATCAATAGACGACATAGCAACACCAGAGTTCAGCCCTGTACTGGAACGAGCCGAGAAGAGGCTCGAAGAAGCACTTTCAAAAGGAAAGGTTTCAAGAAGCGACGAAGCCGATGAGAAGGTCGAGATTCTCTCCTTTCCAGTATCTAACCTGATTCTGAGCCTCACAGGGGAGGAACGAGCCAGGCGGAGATTCGCCTTGGCAGAGGCGAAAAGGGCCTATGATCTCCTCCGACAAGAACCGCCCGAGAAGCTGGAGCGCATTGCCACCAAGAGCTTCAACTGGAAGCTCAAGAGAGTCGACATGGTGTTTGACGAAGGGTCTACAGTCCCTCAATTGAGAAAGGTCTACGATTTCGCGGTTGGGCTAACCGATTTCTTGCGAACCGCAATCCTGCTTAGAGAGCCCAAGTGGAAACTTCCCAACCGGGTCTTGGACCATGGTTTCGTCTATGCTACGCGAGACGAGGTCGCAAGGCTATTGCAG
>DATBWE010000157.1:0-2643 GCA_036514975.1 Bathyarchaeia archaeon | reverse complement strand
GCTGTGAACTCGAACTGCCTTCCAGGAAGCCTGATTAGGGCATGAACTTCGAACATTCTTCGCTCACCCAGTCGCGAGGAAACTTTCACCGTGGCCCTGGCCTCGCTAATCTTTGGAAAGGTGCGCTTCAGCCCTTCGACTGTCCTCTCGAATTTCGACCTGGCCAAGGGTGCCTCGTCATCGTCTGCGGGAAGGTCTACGATGTAGGCGGAGGATTCAGAGACGGGCATGGTTGGAGGGTTATTGGTTTCAACTCGTTTTGGTTTGACCATTGGCACGTTAACCTACCTGACTACTAGTACAGGGCAGTGGGCGTGAGCTATAACTCCGCTTGAAACGCTTCCGATTAGAAGCTTCCTGAACCCTTCGAGCCCACGAGTCCCCACCACTACCAAATCCGCGTTCTCGGTCTCTGCGCATTCAGTTATGCCCTTCACGGTCGACGGGACAGCCTCACGAATCTCCCATCTAACATTCACTCCTTGGTTTCGGGCCTGCGAGACTATTCCGTCGATGTGTCCCTTCGCGACTCTCTTGGCATACTCGTAGTCTTCGCTGTAACTGGTCGGCGGTGGTTGACCCATGCTCGGAAATACCGGAACATTGACGTAGCTTGGCCGGGCAATTACATGGAGAACGACCAGCTCAGAGCCATACCTCTTGGCCAGGTGCGTAGCAGCTTGGGCTGCTCTTTCCGCGTTTTCTGAGCCGTCGACCGCAACCAGTATCCGAGCGAACATTCGCCTCGCCTCCGAGGCCGACCTGACAACTAAGACAGAACAGTCCGCGTGCTCTACAACTCCGCTGGACACGCTGCCCAGGCGAAGTTTCTTGAAACCTTCAAGGCCCCTGGTCCCGATTACTATCAGGTCGAAGGCTTTCCTTTCTGCAAAGCGCACAATCTTCTCGGCCACAGACGACGCAACCAGCACGACCGCCCTGGCTTCTATTCTCCTACTCCTGGCCAGGGAAACAAACTTCTGAATCCATTTCATGGCGGCCTTCTCTTCGTCAGAGTAATACTCGCGGAACAATACGGTGGACTGAACGGGCACGAACGCATGGCTGACCCTCCTGACTACGTGAAGGACAGCCAGCTCTGATTTGCACTTCTCGGCCAGGTCCACGGCAACACGGGAGGCCTCCTCCGAGTTTTCGGACCCGTCAACCGTGACAAGTATGCGTTTGAACTGGGGAATGGACTTTCCCTTCGGTTGTTCCGGCTTATCCCTTCCCATGCTGGGACCACCACTCTTGGAATAGCGTCAGACAGTATTTAGTTGGCGGTTCACAACCAGCCATGCTGAGGCGAGTTGTATCTCAATGAGGTACAGATGCCCCAGTGTCTATTCCGGTGAACTGTCGAAAGGTACTACTCGGAACTTGCATGCTGGGGCCCCTCGGCCGCAGCATTCGACTTCATCCACAGAACCGATTCTTCGCCTTCCGTCGCTGAGTACTGCGTTGATGAAGCCCTCTTTGAACGAGCATAGAGGTTCTCCTGCCTGGGCTCCCATGCAGTCGTAGCAGTTCCGGACTGTGAAGGTGAGAGGTTCGCGCTTGACAATCTCCATTTCTCCCAGGCCGTTGGTGTTCCAGAAGCTGGCGATCTCGCTTAGGAGAACCGTGGGATTGTCGGACCTGGTTATGTTTTTCGCTACCATATGCCCGAATTCCGAGCCCACGGCTCTGAGCCGTCCCTCTTTTGAGGCGACTCTTGAGCCGAAGAAATCGTTGAGAGCTTTCATCGTGACCTTGATGGACTCTGCTATCTCATCGTCGCGTCTTGCTTCCGGCCGTTCCATTATCTTCCTGGGTCTCTGTTCCGGCAGTCTCGACACCAGTTTAGGCATGTTCTAGGGCGTAGTTAATTCGTCTCCCAAACATGTTCGGGGGGAAGTAATCATACCGGTACACAATCCTTCCTCTCAGAGAGAAGAGAGTATTCCGATGTGTCCAAGGCCATGAACGTTACGCAGAAGATAATCTCAGCCCACCTCGTCGATGGTCGAGCGGAGCCTGGAGAGGAGATTGGGGTCCGCGTTGACAGGGTTCTCATGCAGGACGCCACCGGGACCATGGCGTGTTTGGAGTTTGAGGCTCTCGGAATAGCCACACCGAAAGTAGAGCACGCCATTGTCTACGTGGACCATAACATCCTTCAGACGGGCTACGAGAACGCGGACGACCACAAGTTTCTACAAACCTTCGCGGCCAGATACGGCATCCACTTCTCAAAACCCGGAAACGGCATTTGCCATCAGATCAATTTGGAGCGGTTCTCTGTTCCGGGAAAGGTCCTGTTAGGTTCTGACAGCCACACTCCTACCGCGGGAGGAGCCGGAATGCTGGCTTTCGGAGTTGGGGGATTGGAAGTGGCAGTTGGCATGGCGGGGCAGCCGTTCTACGTGAAGATGCCCAAAGTCGTCGGTGTTAGGCTTGTGGGCAGATTGCGGCCTTGGGTCACGGCAAAAGACATCGTTCTAGAAATGCTGAGACGTCTAACCGTGAAGGGCGGCGTAGGTAAGATCTTCGAGTACTTCGGTCCTGGCGTGAGGTCAATCTCCGTCCCGGAGAGGTCAACAATCACTAACATGGGGGCTGAACTGGGAGCCACAACATCACTATTCCCCTCCGACGACG
>DATBWE010000156.1:0-2479 GCA_036514975.1 Bathyarchaeia archaeon | reverse complement strand
CGAGGGAAAGTGCGGTTTTCGCGCGTTTTCGCACATTTCGTTGCTGTTTCGGAGCGTTTTCTGGCCGAAGCGTGCCCTCTCATGGGACCTGGGCTTTGGACCCTACGAAGCAAAACAACACTGGCTTGATTTGCTGAGTCTCTACTAGGGTCCGTTCCATGGAGCTGATCGTACGTGCCATTTCCAGTTCAACCTGGTCGGAGGGGACTCGCATATGCTGTATAATCTCCCAGTAGAGGTATGGTTTCCAGGAGAAGTGATCTTCCCGGAACAGCCGGGAGAGGGGTCTCTGCATCTCTTCGAAACGGTTGAACTTCTCCTTCTTCTCGTATTTACTGAACCATTCTTCGACAATGTGGTGGGTTGCGGCGGTAGTGTCGCTTGGAAGTTCGCTTGGGGGCTTGTACCAGCCAGCCTGTTCTAGGGCTCTCTGCATATGGTACAGCCATGTGGCTGTTCGCTTGTCGAACTGGTCGTAGGCGAAGTCTATGCAAACCAGCCTCCCTGTTTCGGCTAAGAGCTTGTGGACTTTGTCAAGGGCTTTTTCTGGCTGAGGAATATGGTGCAGTGTCCTGCTGATAACTACAAGGTCGTAATTTCTCTCAGAACCCTCCCAGGCACTGAAATCTGCGCACTCGTACTCAAGTGGTCCACGTTCTGACACGAGAGGGTCCGAGTTCATCGTTCTGACCGCAATATTGACTGCCTTCGCGTCTGAGTCCAGACCGATGACGTGATGGCCTTCTCGTGCTAGCTCTAGACTCATGAAACCGGTCCCGCAGCCTATGTCAAGGATCCTGAGCCCTTGGCCTACGATGAACTCGTTGACAAGCCGGTGGAGTTCTCCATAGGTCAGATCTGTAAGATAGGGCTGTCTCCACGGACTGTCTTCCATGGATGGCCAGCTTTTCAGCCGCCGCAGGTCCGGCGTGAAATCTTCAGGGTATTCGACCATGTGATTATGACTCGAAATCAAGTCTGTGACTCTGCACAATAGGGTTGCCATTTAAGAAAGGAGACTATTCTCCTCTCCCTGGGAGCGCTTGTCTTTAGCGAAAGGCTACGAGGCCGCTATTGGAGCTAGAATTTTCTCCTCTGGCAGTCGAACGTCTTTGAAGGCGAACCAGAAGTAGCTTATCGAGCTGAGGTACAGAGCAGTGCATAGGAAGAACGGAGCCGACAGGTAGAAGCCTCCGAGGCCCATCAGGTAAGCGCCTACCGCGGTGCTGAACGAGTTAGGTAGCCTCCATAGCGCAGCCGTTATCGCGGACGCTGTAGACCTCTCCTCTTCCGCGACCAGCCCCATCAGCAACGACTGCTCAGTAGGATTGGACATCATCATCAACATACTACGCACGACAAAGATGGACGAGGCTACAGCAAAGCTGGTGGCAAACGGCATGGAGAATAGGAAAACTGTCGAGGAAGCCTGAGTCAAGACTATTGTCCTAACGGTTCCAAACCTTCGCGCAAGTCGTGGAGTTGCAAGGTTTGCAACGCCCATCACCAGACTGTTCACTCCCCCCAGTATGGGCGCGCTCACTTCGTCGGTCACTCCGAATCTCAGGTAAGACCATCCCGGGACCAATGGGACAACCATTCCCGCCCCTAACGCAATCAGTATGCCTGCGACAGAGTACTTTGCAACTATCCTCCGAGACTTTTGGGGAATGAGACGTAAGCCGTCTCCGTGCGGGCGGTGAGCATCTGATTCAGAGATTCTCAGGACGAATGCGGGTCCTATCAGGCTAATCGCTGCTACGGTGACGAAGAGGTAACGGTGGCCTGTGACAATGTCGATTCCAAAATAGCTGTCTAGCGGACCGAGAATGCTCGGGCCAAAACCTCCCACTGCAGCGCTGATAGTGGCGATGAAGAAGGAGAGGCTGAAGGCGCTGGTACGTTTCTCATTCGTCGCCTTCTCTGCCAGCATCGCTCCCCAGGAAGACGCGTACATGGCCTCCGCCAGCCCGGCGAGAACAGCGGCAGCGAAGAGTGAAGGTAATCCCCACGGCGTGTTTACGGGAATCAGCCCAAAGGCCGCCAGGGACATACTCGCCAGGATTCCGCCCGTGATCACGAACCTCTTTCTTCCATAACGGTCTGCCAGGGCCCCGAACAGCAGGGTCGAGGATGCAGCGGTTATCCCGGTGACTGTGAGAATCAGACCTGAGGTGGCGAAGCTGACTCCTTCGAGTAAGAGGAAGACTTGCAGTGTAATGAAGAACAGTCCTACGACGGCCCAGAGGAAGAGGCTGGATACGATTAGCAGGTTGGCCTCGCGGGGTATTCCCCTGTACTCGTCAAGAAAACTGTTGATGCGTTGGAAGCCCAATTGTCCGGCTCCGACAATATGCGTTTCGAAACCGTAGCCGACACTAAAACATTAGTCTATTCCCGAACGCTATGCTCACGTTCTATACAGAATAGAAACCGTGACTAGTGTGTGGTTGGGGCCGTTTTCAGCTGGTCCCAAGGG
>DATBWE010000155.1:0-3386 GCA_036514975.1 Bathyarchaeia archaeon | reverse complement strand
GAGCTGGTTCGGGGATTGGGAGGAACGTGCCCCCACTGTAAGCAGAGAACAGTCTTCGAACTGATACAGGCCGAGTCTGAGTTCAGGAACACCCAGGAGGTACGCGTCCAGGAACGCCCAGAAGACCTTCCTCCCGGACAGCTTCCCAGATACCTGGATGTGAGATTGGAAGACGACCTTGTCGACACAGCCCGCCCCGGCGACAGAGTAGGCCTCACGGCTCTGGTACGTGCCGAAAGGCCTTCAGAGACCGGCGAAGCTAGGGGAAGAACATTCAACCTCTACCTCGAAGCAAACTACGTCGATGTCGCGGGGAAGGAGGTAGAGCTTGTTGAAATCACGAGCGAAGAAGAACAGAAGATCCTGGAAGCAGCAAAGGACCCCTGGATACATCGAAACCTAGTCCGAAGCCTCGCACCCTCCATCCACGGCTACGAAGACATCAAGGAAGCAGTCTTGTACATTCTGCTCGGAGGGGTGCAGAAACAGCTTCCTGACAGAATAAGGATCAGGGGCGACATAAATGGGATCCTGATCGGGGATCCTGGGACGGCAAAGAGTCAGCTTCTGCAGTATGTTGCGAAGATTGCACCTCGTGGCCTCTACACATCGGGACGGGGTTCAACTGCTGCGGGGTTGACTGCTGCTGTTCTTCGGGAGAAGACTGGTGGCATGGTCTTGGAGGCAGGAGCGCTTGTGCTTGCTGACAAAGGAATTGCCTGCATTGACGAGATCGACAAGATGAGGGAAGATGATAGGGTCGCGATTCATGAGGCTCTTGAGCAGCAGACGGTCAGCGTCGCCAAGGGAGGCATCGTAGCAACCCTCAATGCGAGGGCGGCGGTACTCGCAGCTGGCAACCCTCAATTCGGCAGGTATGTTCCTGAGAGAAATCTGACTGAAAACATCAACCTTCCCGTGACCATACTCTCAAGATTCGACCTCATTTTCATCATTCGAGACCAGCCAGAACCAGAAACCGACTCGCGAATGTCAGAACACATTCTCGCTTTGCACAGGACACAGACCCATCCCGAGGCCGCCGCCTTTCCGCCAGACTTTCTCAGAAAGTACATAAGCTACGCCAAGAGAATCACCCCCATCCTAACCCAGGAAGCGAGCGACGAAATCCGAGACTTTTACTTGAGCGCGCGAGCGAAGAGCGGAACAGAAGGGGCCATCACAATCACTCCGCGACAATTGGAAGGACTGATCAGAATATCCGAGGCGCGAGCCCGGGCGTTTCTCCGAAACACAGTTACCGTTGAGGACGCTAAGGGAGCAATCCGAATAATGAGACTGTCGCTCGGAGACGCAGGATTGGATGTCAAGACCGGTGCCATGGACATTGATGTCATCATGACGGGAAAACCACGAAGTCAACGTGACATTTTGCAGCGAATCTTTACCATCCTTCAGGAGCTGGAGCGCGAAACCGGGAACGTAGAAGAAACAGTTCTGGTGAATGTCGTTGCGGAAAAGGAGAAGATCGACGACAGAGAGTCCAGACGGCTCATCGGGATTCTCGTTCGTGATGGAATGCTCTACTCGCCAAAGCCAGGAATCCTAAAGAGAACGAGAGGCTAGTATTCTAAAGAGCAGTCTCACGGTGAGAATCAGAGACCTTCCCCTCGACCAGCAGGTAGTCCAGCTACTGGAAAGGGAAGGCCTGGACCAGCTTTACCCGCCCCAGGAGGACGCCATACATGCCGAAGTCCTAGACGGCAAGAATCTTGTGTTGGCCAGCCCAACCGCCAGCGGCAAGACCCTTATCGCCGAACTTTGCATCCTGAAACACGTTCTCGAACGCCAGGGAAAGGCGATCTACCTCGCCCCGCTCAGAGCCTTGGCGAGCGAAAAGTACAAGGATTTTCAGAGGTACAGTGCAATAAGGAAGCCGAGCGGCGAACGCGTCAGAATTGGAATCTCCACAGGCGATTACGACAGCTCCGACCCCTGGCTAGGACGATACGACATCATCCTGTCGACAAACGAAAAAGCGGACTCACTACTCAGACACAAAGCACCTTGGATGAGCGAGCTCACCCTCGTTGTCGCAGACGAAATCCATCTTCTGACAGAACACGAGAGAGGGCCGACGCTAGAGGTAGTCCTGACCCGGCTGACAGAGATTAACCCCAAAATTCAGGTCCTCGCCCTGAGTGCCACCGTCAGTAACGCGGAAGAGGTCGGGCAGTGGTTGCGGTCCGGCTCGGTAACTACTGAATGGAGGCCGGTTCCCCTGAGGGAAGGGGTCTACCATGAAGCACAGGTACAGTTCAGCGACGGTACCAGCCGCAACATTCCCGGACAAACGAACACCCCAGCCCTCGACATTGCTCTCGAGACCTTGAGTGGAGGCGGGCAGGCACTCGTATTCACCGAAACCCGCAGGTCAGCAGTAGAGATGGGACGAAAGGCAGCTCTTGCGCTGAAAGGGAGAATTTCCAAGCCTGAAGAGAGAGCACTGCTCGCTCTCTCCCAACGCATACTTTCAACCGGTGAAAAGACCCACCTCAGCGAAGCCCTAGCAAGCCAAGTAATGTCTGGGGCAGCATTCCACCACGCAGGACTGCCGGGGTCCCACCGCGGAATAGTAGAAGAATCGTTTCGAGAGGGAAGAATCAAGATACTGGCTGCCACCCCCACACTCGCCGCGGGCGTCAACCTCCCCGCTCGCACTGTTGTCATAAGCAGCTACGAACGCTACGAGCCCGGATACGGCCGCTACCCGATAAGCGTCCTAGACCAGAAACAATTCTGCGGCAGAGCAGGGAGGCCAAAATACGACAAGTTCGGAGAAGCCCTGCTAATCGCCAAGAACCCTGACGAAGCCGAGTGGTTGATGGAACACTACGTTCTCGCAAAGCCCGAGAAGCTCTGGTCGAAACTCGCTGTTGAAAAGGTTCTGCGACCTCACGTGCTCTCCACTGTCGCGGCAGGCTACGCTCACACGGAGGAAGGTCTCTACGATTTCTTCGGACGAACCTTCTACGCCCACCAATACGGGCCGCGGCAGATCAAGGGAAAAATCGGTGAAATCCTACGCTTCCTTGTCAAGGAGGAGATGGTTTCTGTCGAAGGCAAAGACCTTTCTCCAACGAAATTTGGCAAACGCGTTTCAGAGCTATACGTTGACCCCGAATCCGCCGTCATACTCCGCGACGGCCTCTACAACAGGGCCAAGAACCTGACAGAATTCAGCTTCCTGCACCTCATAGCTAAAACACCGGACTTGGCTCCTCGGCCGCGCCCGAGGGGGGGCGAGGCAGAAAAGCTTGGTTTTCTAGCCGCGCAACATAGCGACGAGTTCACATTCGAGATCCCTGAACAGTTCGAGGACCCCGTCGCCTACGACGACTTCCTCTCCGAGCTCAAAGCGACAC
>DATBWE010000154.1:0-3806 GCA_036514975.1 Bathyarchaeia archaeon | reverse complement strand
ACGGTCTCTCAACTTGTACACTCTAGAGAGAAATCCTGAGAGAAAGAAGCTGTTGGCAAGGACCTTGCGGTATCCTCTCACGGTGTTAATGTCTACGGCTCGGGCTATTTGGACTGAAACGTCGAAGAACAGGTTAGAGAGTGCCAATGAGGATAGCACTCGGCCATAGAACCCTGCGCTTGTCGCTTTGACGGTGGGGCTTATGGTTCGATAGTCCTTGCCGGTTATGAATTTTTCCCAGGCCAGTTCGAAGACTGACCCAGAATACCAGACTATCTTGTCTCCCATTAGTTTTGACAGGTAGAAGGCGAGGGTGGGTTCTACGTGGTGGTGTATGATTATTCTGTCGTAGTTGTCTACTTCTTTGAGGAATTTTGAGAGGGCGGTCAGGTCGGAAAGGTTTCCCGAGATTCCGTTCGGGATTGATCTGACATCGTATCCTTCGAGCCTTTTTTCCCAGCCTGGTGATATTGCGCCCTTGTAGTACAGTGTTACGTCAACGTTCATTCTTCTGAGTTGGATGAAATGGGAGAGAGCTAGTCTTTCGGCTCCTCCAAACCTGCCGTAGGACTGTTGCAGTATCGCGAGTCGCAAGGTGGGGAGTTCAGGTCACTTGAGGAGTCGCCCTTTATCCTTGCCTATGGCGGGATGCGGGAGAGTCACCTGTCAGGATGATTTGGATAGCCTGAGATGTAGGAGTATGGATAAAGCTGGAAATCTAGAGTTGCAACATGGCTCGTACCGCGTAGTTCGCACTGAAGAGAATGAATAGCAGAACCATTAGGCCCGGCCAGCGTAGACGGCTCCTTGCAGTCAAGGAAGCGAGTAATACCAGCCCCATCGCTGCAAGAATCGGGATTGGAAGATCGTAGACGATGCGTGCCTGATGGTAACTGTCCAGGAAGACGAAGGGAACAGCCGCGGAGGTCGTCCAGATAACTAGGAGCCTCTGGAACTGGTCGGCGAACCTCAAAGCCAGGAGCGACAGAATGGCAAGCGACAGAAGGACAGAATTCGCCAGTAGACCACTATGTGTGAACAACAATGAATCGATGACGTTTGGCCAGATCATAATCAACTCGTGAAGACCTGCAACAGGCCCTTTTGTAGAAAGGTCCGTTGCTACAGTAGGTGGGCCAAGAATCCAGTTCTTGAGAACGTCTGCGCCCAACCCGACTAGGATTAGCAAGACGATGTGCAGAGTATAGGATGGGCCTTTCCCTTCTCTCCAAATGGTGATGGAAAAGACCACGCATACCGTCAGTATCATCACCCATGTCCATGGATGGGTCAGAAGAATAGTCAGTGACAGCCATGTGAGCACCGCGAATTTTGGAAAGGATTGAGAATCGGAAAAGCTGAGGAGGATTGTGAGGAAGAGGTACGCCTCGGCCAATGCCAGCCAGTTGGCATAATAGCTTCCCCACATACCAACGGCGAGATTAAACGAGAAAGCTGCTAGGACCCCCGCGAGCCCTGCCGCGTTCTCACTCCTTACCCCCCGCCGGACGAACATGAAGGTGGAGAGGGTCAGGAGAGGTGTCAGGGCCGCGGGCAAAGACTGGATGGCAAGTTTGGGTGAGATTCCTCCGAGCATGCTGAGTGCGTATACAGGGATGAGAAGTAGAGGTCTTGAGCCCAAAGCCGCTTCGGCGAACGCATAATGCACAGCTTCGTCCACGGGTCGTGACATCATTTCTCCGAGCCAGTCGACGTAGAGTTGAGAGTCGACTCCAACAAGGTTGCCTGATGGGTTCAGGTCTGGCCGGTATGGAGTGTAGGCGAAGACGGCTCCGACTATGGCGGCTATCGTTAGTAATATCCGGGGATGTTGAAGTATTCTGAGCCGCTCGGCGGTCTTGTCTATCTCGATGGAGCGAAGGGCACTGATGAATTGGGCCATGGGCCTGGATAAGGAGGCGAGAGGTGGTCCGAGAGTCCTAGACTTTCGAATCAGCAGCCCGACAGAAACCATTAGCAGCCTTCCAAAGAGCACCCCAATCAGGAGGATGGGAGAAATGGGTGCGATGGCATAGTAGAAACCTTCCTCCAGTGATGCTAGGGGTGCGAGACTTTCAGGCCAGTACGGAAAGAGAACTCGGTGAGCCAGAACAGAGGCCTCTATTACGGTCAAGAAAACCAGTATCCCGGCGAGCACTCCGTGACGTGTCATGTCGAGGCCTCGAGCAGACCTTCTCACCCCTTATCTAACGCCTTAGGACTTGTCCCGTCCATCTTCAGGTATAATCGGAAATCCCCGGACAGAAAACCCTGCCGGGTCGGGGACGGAAACATAGGAACTCTTAAGTTTAGCAGGGCCGAGTCTGGTAGCTACTCTCTTTGCAGAACCTTGTCCGCCGTTACCTAGCGCATATCCTCGTCGTCACGACGATAGCCGCTATAATGCTAGGTTCTTACGCATCCGTAGTACTCGCCCCGTCAGCCACTCCTAAGGCAACCTGGGCCGTGAACCCATTGGTCATCTCCTTTTCGGCAACGGCAGGCTCCGGGACCATGCCGGACTCTGTTACCTGCAGTCCCGCCGCAGGGTTTGTCCAGTTGCTTGCCAAGAGCAGCAACCCTTCGAAATTAATGCTCTCAACTACACCTTCTGGACCGTCGTGCGGTTCAACACCCTCAGCAGTAGTAGTAACCGCAACGTGTCTTGTCCCGCCTGCACAATGCAAAGGCTCGTACTCTGGCCAGGTACAGCTTCGCCAGCCGTCCAATTATCGGAACCTGCCTGACTCGCTTAATGTCCCTATCAATGTAGCCTAGCAGGTTTTCTTCCGCTTTAGCACGAGGATCTATGTGTGTGTGAGGCTTGAGCGTACAAGCTGTGAATGACCATCTTTTCTCAGATGCGCGTTGACAGGTTCGACAAGCAACCTGGTGAAATTCGTCAAAAGCAATCGGCTTGACTCCTCCCAGATGGTGGAGAGGTGGAATCTTTCGTGGCTGAAAGAGCCAGCGTCCTTTTTCGTCCAAGTCATGTCCTGTTAAGATTATGTTGGAACAGTGGCGGGCCCGGCGGGAGTTGAACCCGCTTCGGGGAATCTTATCCTGACCCTCGGGTTTCTGCCCTTCAGCCGGGGTAAAAGCCTCACCAGAGCACGGATTTGCTCTACCGATGCTCTACCTGGCTAAGCTACGGGCCCGCTGTTTTTCACGCGGGATGATTCCATCTATATTAGCACCTCTCGACAGGTCAACTCCCATCTCCCAGAGCCGCTTGAACCCCAGACCCCTGTATAATCCGCGACCAATCCTGCTAGCGTGCAGGACCGCCCACGGGTACCTGTTCCTTCTGCTCCAGTCGACAGCGGCATGTACGATCAGGGAAGCTACGCCCTTTCCCCGAGCACCCGGTTCAGTGTACATGGACATGAGGTAGGGCTGAGCCTTTCCGTCGAACATCGGCGTTGGCTGTACTGGCTGGAGCCATAAGCATCCGCTCCCGACCACTGCTCCTGAAGGGTCTTTCACGACCCATGCCTTCAAGGTCCCGGCAGAGAACTGTCTCCTCGCCCATTTCTGGTAGACTGTGTCCGCTCTGTCCAGAGCATGCTTGTCGCGTACGCCCATGTCTTCCCACATGGCTCGACGGTGACGCACTAGGACCTCAACCTCCTTAGGCCCGGCTGGGCGAATGGTAAACCTGTGGCTCCCTGGACTCCTAGGAGGCTTCGCGGGTTTCCGGCGACCTGTAGGAGGTTTCAGGCCCTCAGCCCATTCCTGGCCTTGTCAGTTTTGGAGTAGCGTTTTTCGCATCTCGCCTGCGTAGGGTCTTATGGTGTCGGGTCCGA
>DATBWE010000153.1:0-7162 GCA_036514975.1 Bathyarchaeia archaeon | reverse complement strand
GTTATCTCCCGAATCGGTGACTGTTTCAGCTGTTCGATGAGAGGGTTAACCTTGGGTACATGAACAGACTTTGAACGGGTCATTGTTCTACACCAACCATTGACGACTTGCCCCTCATCTGCATATCTCGAACTCTGTCGTAGCCCTCGTAAACTGCGTGGACAAATGGTACAACGGGGGACGGGTGGAACATTAGGAATAGCCTGTTCAGCTCCCCAGTCGCTGGTTGTTCTTCCAAGACCGCGAGAACGGCTCCAAGCATGACTGAGACCACCATCTCATGAGAGCCGGGCCCCTCAGGCTTCTCAGGGGACCCTGCTAGAGCGGCCCGAGCCAACATTGATGCGGGTACCGTGACCAAGTTGATGTCGTCCCTTGCCGGAAATGTTGTAATCTTTGATGAATCCAAGACAAAGCTTCCTCGGGTCGAGAGATGCTTTTCGTATCCTGTGCTTGAGTCGCTGAGCCCGACCACTACGTCTTGGCCCATGACAGGACCTCTCCGGATGTTCGAAATATCGGTCCCAACATGGTAGAGGCTCAGCCTGTCTACGTGGTCGAAGGCAAGCAAGTTGTCCACTCTGTCCCCTCGAGAGGAGAGATATGTTAGGAGGTAGTCTCCTAGTTCCCTGGTGCCTTCCCTTCCGACTACGATGAGGCTGAAGGTCCGAGCCTCGCCTCTCTTGCTTTGCTGAGATCTTCGGGGCACGACACCTGACATGACTCGACAAGCTAGGTGTCCGTAAACTGACGCTTAACGGGTCGGTACACATCCGTCGGCCATGTATTACACTTGTGCCGCTGTGTGGACCTGATACCTATAGACTTCCCAGGATATACAATTGCCACGGTGGAAGAGATGGTGGCAGAGAAGATGCACAAGTTCATGCAGTCGCTTGGTGGAGATGTCTACCGACAGCTCGCGGCTATAGCTGAGGAGAGGGGTGTTTCACTCCAAGAACTCATCCGAGCCGTCGTCATACCCGAATGGCTACGGCTCTTGACCAGGTCCAGGTCGAGAATAGTGGCTTCACGGGCAGTTAGCGAATAAGTCAGAATCTCACTTAGCCAAGGCAGGAGGACAGCTACTTTCGAGCATGTTCCGGGAGTTCTAAGCTAACGGTTCTGAGACGCGTATTCGTAGCCACTCTTCATGGCACTGAAGTTGGCAGGTATGAACCGGGACTTAGCACCGGTATACACGTGCTCCAAGACGGAGACGGCTATTTCTCTGTCGAAAGGCTCCCTTTCAACGGCCAAGAGCGCGCCATAGGCAACGGAGTTCTGGAGGACCCTAGTATCTGCCAGCTCGACCCCTTCAGTCTTCAGCCCGTCGGCTAAACCGGTTGCAGGAATCCTCACGACTTGTAGGTCTGGCCTTTCCGGGGACCTCTCCACTAGCGAGCTGTTCACCAGCAATAGCCCCTTAGGCCTCACTGCAGCCTCGAAGTCCATTGATGGGTTGTTCATCGCCACCAAGACATCAGGCTCATCTACCACTGGGGAGTCGATTCTCTCAGATGACGTGACCACGTAGCACCGGACCTTTCCGCCTCTGGTCTCAGGCCCGTATGACGGAGTGTAGGCTACGTGCAACCCGTGGGCTATCGCATTGTAGGCGATGAAGTTTCCAAGGTCTAGGATGCCCTGGCCGCCGTGGCCGACCACGAGGTAGCTTCTGCCTGTCATAGTATCTTTCCCTCGACTCCGAACCTGTCTCGGAACACGCCGGGAGGATACTGTTTGATGGTCTGGTCGAACGGATAGTGCTTCGATTCTTCGACTGTCATCTTCCAGTTCACATTGCAGGTGCCAAGGAACTCGACGAAAGAGTAGCCGCCCTTCTGCTGAACTTTGAAAGCGTTCTCTATGATCCGTTTCGCGTCTAGGATGTTCTTGATCTGGTACATGAGTCCGTGCTTTGCTTTTACTGGCTGTGGGACAAGTATGCCTCTGCGGAGGTAGGAAACCCTTTCGATGGGGGAGAGAATCTTCATGATGTCTATCGGGTTCCCGGTGGATTCGACCTCTCTTCCATACGGAGTTGTAGTGGTGATCTGGCCCGGCATGGTCGTGGGGGCCATCTGCCCTCCTGTCATCCCGTAGATTGAGTTGTTGTAGAGGAAGACGGTGATCGGTTCTCCCCTTATCGCCGCGTAGACTGTTTCGAGAAGGCCTATTGCGAGGGCGTCTCCATCTCCCTGAATCGTGAACACAATCAGCTCGGGGTGTGTTCTCTTTACTCCGGCCATGACCGCGGGGGCTCTGCCGTGGGGTGCTTGGATGTGGTCGCAGTTGAAGTAGTCGTAGGCGAGGACGCTACACCCGACAGAGTCGACCATGACTGCCTTCTTGAGCAGTCCCATTTCTTCAAGGGTGAGGCCGATGAGCCGTGTGAGAATTCCGTGCTCGCAGCCCGGGCAGTAGTGTGTTGGTATGCCAGTCCAGCCTGTAGTTTGGCCGAGCTTGGTTTCGTAGTCATCTTGGATCTGGACCATTAGTCCATCATCTCCTTTGCTTTTGCAAGAATCTGCTTGGTGCTTGGAACATTTCCCCCCAGCCTGCCCAGATGCTCCACGCGTCCCGTGCCGTCTGCCGCGAGCCGTACGTCTTGGACCATCTGTCCCGCGTTTAGTTCGACCACAAGCAGTTTCTTCCCCTGGCCTGCGAGAATCCTGACCAGGTCGTACGGGAAAGGGTTCAGGGTAATGGGTCGGAGAAGTCCAAGCCGCAATCCTTGATCCCGGGCGAGAGAGACCGCGTTCTTGCTGATGCGTGAGGCTATTCCATAGCTGACCAGGATGATTTCCGCGTCATCAGTGAGGAATGTTTCAGAAGCTACTTCGTCCCTCATCTTTTCGTATTTCTCGTGTAAGTGTCTCTCATGGTTTTCTTGGTCGTCAGGGTCGAGGTGGAGAGAGTTGAGGATGTGACGGGTCCCGTTTTCTGAGCCTAGCGTCGCCCAGGAAGTATCGTGAGCCAGGCCGTTGCCTGGAGGAACTGCGTGTATGTCCTCCTTCAACTGTCCTAGGAAAGCGTCGGCGAGGATTATGACGGGGTTTCTGTACTTGAAAGCCAGGTCGAAGGCTGTTCTTGGAAGGTCGAACATTTCCTGGACGCTGTTGGGGGCGAGGACGATTAGCTGGTAGCCGCCGTGCCCTCCGCCCTTTACTGTCTGAAAATAGTCGGACTGTTCTGCTCCGAGGTTTCCCAGACCTGGTCCTCCCCGGTTCACGTTGATGACAACGAAAGGGACTTCCATTCCCGCGGCGTACGAGATTGCCTCTTGCTTGAGGCTGAAGCCGGGGCTTGAGGTGGCTGTCATCGCGAGGGCCCCGGTGCATGCGGCTCCGAGGGTCATGTTGACGGCCTCGAGTTCACTTGCTGCTTGAAGGAACACTCTGAAATTGGGATAATTCGGATTTCCGTACTCTCGTGCCAGGGTTTCCGGGGTCTCGGTAGAGGGGGTTATGGGGTAGGCAAAGTAGGCGTTGAGCCCGGCGTTCAGAGACCCATAAGCCAGGGCCTCGTTGCCTTTCATCAGGACCCTTTCGATCATTTCTTCAGCCTCCTAACCTCCCATATTGCCAGGTCAGGGCAGACCCAGTAGCATATCCCACAGGCTGTGCAGGGACCTTGAGTACCCTCGTAGGAGAAGATGGCGGGGTGGTATCCTTTCTTGTTTAGAGAATGGCTTAGGACAAGGTTTCCGCTGGGGCATGCGTAGACGCACAGCTCGCACCCCTTGCAGAGTTCCGGGACGACCAGGACCAGGGCCTTGGGCCGGCCGTCCTGTGTCTCCTGCGGGGAAACTGTGTCCTTGCTCCTATGCTGTGCCACGGTCAAGGCCATACCTCACCAGTAGCTAGTGGTTGGGAGGCGTTTAACCTGGGGGTACACAAGGAGGGACACCCAGGGGACAGTGTGGTACAGGTGCGATTGGAGGTTCTCCCGTATTGGTATGGGGAGATTCTCGGCCTAGGCCTCCGCACAACCTGGGCTTACATGGAGACCCGGACGGCCTTGTACCCAGACCTTGCGACGGCCATGAATATTTCTTCCACGTCGATAAGGTCGGGGTCGTAATCGACGAATATCAAGTCAAGTATGGGGTTTGCCCCGACCCACTCGATTCCCCTGACCTTCTCAAGCTCCCTTCTAATAGCAGGTAAGCATGATGCGCATGGGGCGTCAACCAGTCTCAGCTTGAGCCGGTCTATCTGTTTCCCTTCCGTACTTTGCAAGGCCCATTCTATCTAGTGGGAATGTTGCATATAGACCCGCGGTGCACATTGCGTTACACCCTTTAGACTCGGAAGACCCTCCAAGCAAAGCATATCTTACCAGGTTGCTGGACCCTACAGTGAGGGTGTAACTTGCCGAGGGAGGGCAGGACTGTCGCCAAGTCCTTCAGAGTAAACGAGAAGGCTCTAGAAGCCCTCCAAGAGGAGGCTAACCGTCATAGTATCAGCGTCAACACCCTAGTGAACCAGCTGCTGCTGGACTATTCTGAGTTTGGTAGATACCTCCAGAGGGTAAACGCAATCCGAATGAGTCGCAAGACTTTCCTGGAGATTCTGAACTCTGTCCCCGATGACGGGGTGGTGAAGGCCGCCCAGACGGCGGGCAAGAGCGCTCCTCTAGCGCTGATCGCCTCCAAGTACGGAAAAGTGACTGTGAACACAGTCCTAGGATTCGTCCATGACCTGTCTGCGTATGCGAACTTGTTCGAGTATTATGAGAAGAATGAGGGGGAGAGATGGACTGTTACGTTGATGCATGAGCTAGGGTCCAAATGGTCGATATTCCTGACCAATTACATTGCCGAGGCCTTTGCGGCTGCGGGAATCCAGCCGAAGGTGAGGACCTCGGAGCGAGCCGTGATCTTCACCTTCTAGCCCCTACTTTCCGAGCACGAAGTTGATGAAGGGTGTGTAGACGAACAGCGTGGCGAGGGCCAAGCCTGCTGTGAATATCACCATGGGTATCATGAGCTTGAGGCTCCGTCGTCTGAGTGTGAAGTGCAGTATAGCCCAGCTTCCCAGCCAGCCTATCAGGAGGAATGTTTCCTTTCCGCTGTAGGGACCGATTCCTGTGGCGTTGGGAATCCAGGCCTGGCCCACTGAGAGAAGCCATTGGTTGAAGCCGCTGGATGCTTGGGACCCTAGATGCATTATTCCCAGCACCAAAAGACCGACCATAGCCGACATTAGTGCCGCTACTGCTTCCCCGTTCTTGCGTTTCAGCATTTTTCCCGTCTCCATCGGTCTAAATGCTCCTCAGCTTGGTAATGGCCGCCCCTAGCAGGAACGCTATCATCAGTGCTCCCCAGCCTACCGCGAAGGCTATTCCCAGCCAGGACCTGAGTCCTCTTTCCTCCATGACCTGTTGATCGTACCGCCACATGATGAAAGCCACCGACACACTCAGCGGAAGTGTGAAGAGAGCGATGAATTCTTTGAATTCGAAGAATATCTCGTGGATCTCTGGATTGTTATCTAGGAAAAATCTTCTAGGTCCTCCTGCTGCCCTGTAGCCTATGTATATCCAGTTTCCAAACATGATCGTTCCAGTTGAGACCAGCGCGGAAACTATTGAGAGAAGCTTGAGGTCGCTGAAGGCTCGAAGCTTGCCGATGAAGAGGCGCCAGCCCAAGTAACCGGTGATTGTGCCGACCAAGACGCCTAGAGTGGCAAGGAGTCCATGAATTGTTCCCACAACCGCATAGGCGCTGTCTCCCAAGAATGTTGTGAATGGCGCTGATATGGCTGCGATCAGGGCGAGGAATAGTGTGACCGCCAGCCAGGTGACGATTGTCGTCTTCGGGGATGGGTCCCCGATCGTCGGGGGCACCGTCGAAGTTGCATCAGTCTTAGGCTTCATGATCAGTTTCCTTAGGCCTCTAAGTCGGGACTTTGGAAATATAATGTGATAGTACACAATCGAGTGCGATGTGGGACCGCGCACCTGTCTGACTCTCAACTAAGAAGGTTCAGGCTTCGACCTGCGAACCCTCAAGACTCCAAGAATGAGTACTGCCACCGCACTAGCGGCTAGAAGCGACACCGCGCCAATGAAGGGGAGACCTGCGCTAAACGGGAAAAAAGCGGCCGCCACCACCTCCTGAGACTGTGGAGAGCGTGGTCACACCAAGGGCTGGTCCATTTTGAGTCCAGTTATCGCTCTCGTCGCCTGACTCTACCTTGAACATGTACAGCGTACCCGGGTTCAAGCCGGTGACGGTGTAGGTCTGTAACGTGTTGGGAAGGACAGCCATGAGCACCCCATCTTGGTATAGGTGATAGACCATGACCATGTTCTCGTCGACGGCACTAGTCCAGAATAGAGTGACGGACGTCGTGGTGACTTGTGACTGCATCAGGTAGCTTCCAACGGCCCACACGGGCGCATTCGAGTCATGGTAGGGAATCATCAACGGGTAGCGGTCTTGGCTGTCACCGTCGATAATGTAGGCCGCATCCCCTATGCCGTCCGCGCCACTAATGCTCTGGTCAGGACCGCTGAAGATGTCCTGTCCAGTGTAGGCTGACCAATAGTTTCCTCCGGCGGGGTATCCCCTGTCCCATGAGTTTTCCGGACCAAGGTCATCATATGCCTGTTCGGCATTGTTGGTGATGCTGTTGTGGTAGACATTGGTTTCTGTTGTCAGTGAGAGGCTCACTCCCGTCAGGCTGTTGGAGTCTACCCTGTTCAGCCTCACTGTGACGTTTGAAGAATCGTAAAGCGAGATTCCGACCTCTTGGTTTGACGAGACGTTGTTCCCGGTCACGATGCTCTGGCTGGACTGGTAGACTCGTATGCCGTCCCTGCTGTTGGACGTTACGTTCCAGCCTGAAACTGTGACTTGGGAAGAAGAGAGAATGTAGATGCCGTCCCTGTTGTTGGAGGCGGAGCCTCCCCAGATTGTTATACGCGAGGACGAGCCAACGAATACTCCACGGGAGTTGTTGGAGACGACGATGTTCTGTAGGACTGCGTTGCTGGCGCTGAACAAGTAGATGCCGCTGTAGGTTAGAGACCCTGATGTCTTGAGACCGGACTGAACCTTCACGTTTCTGATGATGAAGTAGGCATTAGTATTCTGTATCTTTATTCCGTTAGCGCTTGAAGCGTTGATGCCCCAGCCTTCGATTGTGTAGGG
>DATBWE010000152.1:0-2528 GCA_036514975.1 Bathyarchaeia archaeon | reverse complement strand
AGAAGTGGAAAGAGTCCCAGAAGATAGTCATAGTAGAACAGCCTGAACAGTCTGTTTCGTGGCCGGGCAAAATCGAGGGAAACCACCACTCCGCCCAGTCTTGTGACCCTCGCCATTTCCCCAAGAGTCTTTGACGCATCCGAAACATTCCGCAGCGCCAGGCTGATGGTTGCTGACGCAAAGCATCCCTCTTTGAAGGGGAGGTTCTCCGCCCTAGCCAAGACCCAGGTCGTTCGATCGTGAAGCCCGGTCGCCTTCAACCGATGCTTGGCAGTTTGAAGCATGGACGGCGTCAAGTCCACTCCTACCACAAGGCCATTTGGCCGCATCAGCTCGGCAAACTCCGAGGCCAAAAGGCCCGTCCCCGTGGCCACATCTACAGTGAAGCCGTCAGGGTCCGGGTTGGCCTTCTTGACAACCAGTGCCCGCCAGCGTCTATCCTGGCCGATGGTCAATAGTCCTAGCAGGGTATCGTACTCTGCCGGGATTCTTGAGAAGAGGCTGCGAACGTAGTGGGCTTTATGGTCCCACACGGACTACGCAACTTGCGGTGGGGCCTTCTTAGCCTGACCCTTCATTAGAGCGTAACCTACTGCGCCAATACCCGCGACTATCAATAGGACTGCAAGGACTACCAGAAAGAGTCCTGGGTAGTAGGTCGATAGCCATAGGCTCCCAATACCAGTCAGAATTCCTGCCCAGCCGAGGAACATGGAACGAGTTGCTGCATAAGACGTAGCCGGGGTAGGCATGACGGCCGAGACAATTGCCAGCCAGATTCCAAAGCCGATCATGACGACCGAAAACGACCGAATCGAGTCGAGAGGTGAAATCCCTGTGAACGAAGTCAGCATTAGTCCCCCGAGAATGATTAGGAAAATCCCAAGGTTGACCGTTACAGACGTAACCTGCGTCATGTCAGAGCGAGAAACGTCGCTATTGCTTCGCTTATAGTTGTGTCGATGAACTCCGAACAATGCGCGGTAGACAATTCTCGTCTAGCGGGGTAGCCTTTCGGAGCGAAAAGAAAAAGGGGGAACGGTCTCGGAGCTAACTGTTCGTCTTATGCTTTGAAGATGGGTGCGTGAGCGAGAAGGGTCTCGCTGCGTGCAATGCCGTGTAGGGTTGGGAACTTCTCGAACGCCGACTTTACGATCTCGTCAGTTGTCCTTGCCTGCCATAGGGCGACGATGTCGAAGGGACCCGGTACGGTCCAGGCCTCGACGAGCCCTGGGAAGCTCTTGAGCTGGCTGATGACGTTCTCGATTGGCGATGTTACGTTGAAGAGGCTGATGCCGAAGGGCATCTGGTTCTGAATGGCTGATCCGTTCTGGACGCCGTGGAAGCCGAAGTATGTCTGGGTCTGCTGGATGCCTTGTAGCTTGCGGACGTTGGCGACGGTCTCGTAGATTTGCTCTGGGGTCGTTGGCTTGATGCGTAGCACGAGGTCGAATCTGCCTGTTACTGGTGCGACTAAGTCGATGTTCTGGGTGTTCCTTAGCTCCTCGACCACTTTCTTCGCTTGACCGGGGTTAACGGTCGCGAAGACGTAGGCGGGATAGTTTTGGTTCTGCATAGGTATCATCCTATTGCAATTGAGTAACAGTTATTACATTATATATAAACCTTTTATTGTCGAACCCTCTCCTATTACAGGAGGAGGAAGCAGGCGCTGGCAGTACACCCCAACAGCATCACTGTACCGGAAGTTGTACGCCAGATTCTCACTCAGAGCTACCCGATCTACCAATGCCTCAAGATGAAACTGACCAACTTTCACTCCGTCGCGGAACACATACAGCCCCAAGTTCAAGAGCTAACAGGACGAAAAACAACCATCAACACGCTCGTTGTAGCTATCAAGAGGTTCTCCGACACGCTTGAACAGTCCAAGACCCCTGACGCGGTCAAAGTTCTGGAAAACCTCCGGATCTCACTCACCAGCGGAGTAACAGACCTCACCCTGAAAGTCCGAAAACCCGACGTCCCCAAGATAGTCAGAGAACTCTCCGACCTAGGAGCGGAACTCTCGGAATTCCCTCACATCTTCCCGCTGACCAACTCCGTCAAGATTATACTCCACACCCACGACTATGACTTGCTCCGCGCCAAACTGCGCAATCTCAGTCCCGTCGAAGTACGGGAGGATGTCGCGAAACTTTCCCTGTACCTCCCGCTTGACATCTGGAACACTCCCGGAATAGCATCTTACATTACAGAGCTACTGTACCGGAACGGAATAAACATCATCGATGCCTTCTTGGGCCATGGAGACATAATCATAGTCGTCAAGGAAGCCGACGGCCACGTAGCATACGATGTGCTTCGCAAAGAGCTACACTTCAAAGCCTAGAGGCCTAAGCGGTTTCAGGCCTGAACGATTTCCAGGTCAGACGTGGCGGTAAATGTCGCTCTGCTGGAACGTCCCGGACCTGAGGTCCTCCTCAACCTCGCGCAGCAACATGATCCTTTTGTAGACCGGCGGATGGGTTGAGAAGAGCTCGTTGGCCTTTCTCCAGTTGGACTTG
>DATBWE010000151.1:0-7535 GCA_036514975.1 Bathyarchaeia archaeon | reverse complement strand
TGAAGCGAGGCTGACCATTTCCAGTTTTGGAGCTTCTCCTTCGAGTCTTCCGCGGGCGGGATGACGCAGTGCTACCAGTCTTCTGGCAGGTCCTGGTATGGTTCCTCGGATAAGAGTGTAGTCCGTCTTCAACGGTCCGTAGTGGAGAAACCCTCCCTTGGGCGTAGCCTCTGCAGGGTTGTCTCCAATCTTGAGAATTTGCTTGTTGTATTCGGTTCGCTGGTTGAAGCCCATCTGTCCCGGCCTTGGGACTGAGTACATGACGAAATGAGGATGCCAGGGTCCTATGGACCCGACTCCCCGGACGGTCTTTCTCGACTTGTGTTTGAGTTTCTTGACGCCAAACCTCTTGACCGGCCCTTGAATTCCTTTACCCTTCGTAATCGCAACAACGTCCACATTGCCTCCCTCCTTGAAGATGTCCGAAACCTTAACCTCCTTTCCTAGGATTTTCCTTCCGAACTCGATTCTCTCGTTGAGTGACCCTCCACCGATTTTTACCTCGAACAGGTCGGGCTCCTTTTTGCCAGTTCTGGCAAGACGAGGCTGGCTAGCAGCTATCGCTCGGATTTCCACAAGCTGGTCTTTTGTCTTCGCTAGCTTCTCCCAGCCCTTGGCGTCGTCAAACTTTTCAGGAATCTTGATCGCACGTCCCAAGTCTCTATGTGGCTGTGGATGCCAGACTTCACCTAGGCTGCGAAGCCCACCGTTCCATAGACTGTAAAACCTGAGGCCCGCAATAACTAGAGGGGGGGTTTCCACTATAGTGACTGGAAACGCTACCTCTTTCCCGTACGTAAGGGACCCTTGTCTGTTGTCGATGATGGTGACGTGGCTCGTTCCTGCTTTGAAGCCCGTGAAGGCCATGAGTTTCGGAGGACCTTCGTAAGCTGGCCAAAACCTGATTCTGGGCACCCACCTCGACGCTCTTCCCCGGGGTAGGTATGCGAGCGAACCTCTTCGTGGCGCGCTGTATTTTCTATGCCCCAACGCCTAGTCCTCCTCAAGCAGGTTCAATACTGCAAGCGTGCCGAGGAGTGCTTCTTCTGTTCTCACTGTTTCGACCCCTTGAGTGGGAATTGCGTTGAGGTTGAAATCTAGTTCCGAAATGCTGGCACTTTCTCGGGCTAGTATCTCGGGTACTCCTTCGCGGGGCGACCCGAACACTAGTAATGTCTGGCTCGAAGTTCTCCACTTCTCACGCAATCGTTCCATAGCCTGTCGTATGTCAGCCCCTTTTTTCGACGTGGATATCGACAGGTCCTGGTGGCCTCCCTTGATTATTTCTCCTAATGAGCGAGTCTCCCGGTTGACCTTAAACCCCCAATATATGTGTAACCTGCTCATGTCAGCCTGTTCTCCCTCAAGCATTGGAGAGGTCCGGGTAATTCTGACGGTCAGGCGTTCAGATTTCTCCAGGCTTGACCTTATTTCTACTGTGCTATTGAAGCCCGCGTCAACTCTCGAGTTCAGGCCTGACGAGACTACGACTGCCTCTCTTAACTGTCCTATTCTTGGTTCTTCTCTGTTCGGATGGTGGGGGCTTCTGAGGGGGGGGAGGACTCCAGCATATTTCAGTTCGGGGTCCATCCTGAACAGGTGTTTCCTCAGGTACTGGGGCGTTTCCTGAAACCTTAGAACCTTCTCGAAAAGCTTCGACTCCTCCAGGGCTTTCTGGCTCTTCTGGTCTGGGTAGATAATCGCCTGGTCTACTCTGAAGGTTGCGAGAATTCTTGCCACTAGCCCGACGCGCGCCGTTTTCTCACGTAGGTGAGGTATGTCTAGGGTCAATGTTCCAGGTAGGGCTACCGCGAGGCTTTGCCGCCTACGCGGGACTTGTTCCATGCCGCGTGTCGGTGATGGCGAGGCATATGATGCTTAGCCATGAGCGAGCTTTTTACATTCCCAGTTTGCGACATTCGAAGTATGCTGCGCGGCTTGGATGACGTTGAGGGGCTTTCCAGAGTCGACTCAGGCAACATGCTGGGAGCAGTTAACAGGTTTCCCGATTATCTCGCCGAGTCTGCTCACGCTGCGAGGGTGGAAGCCGGGAATCTTCGGGCCTATCAGAGCGTTGTCTTGGTGGGAATCGGTGGCTCTGGGTCGGCGGCCGATGTTCTTTCGGAATGGCTGGGTCCTAGGGCTAAGATTCCTTTCTTTGTGGTGCGAGACTCTATTCTTCCCAAGTTTGTTGGCCGGGACAGTCTGGTTGTTGCGATTAGCTATTCTGGCGAGACATGGGAAACTTTGGACGTTTTCCGAAGGGCCGGAAGGCGTGGCTGTGCGTTAGCAGGTGTGGGGTCTGGTGGGAGGTTGGCCGAGCTCTGCGGTGGGGCTCGGGCTCCGTTTGTTCGGGTTCCCCAGAATATTCTGCCTAGGGCCGCGCTGGGTCCTATGGTCGGGGCTGGTGCTGTTCTGCTAGAAAGCTTCGGAGTTGTCAAGGGTGTCCGGGCCTCCCTCCAAGAGGCTGGGCGGGAGTTAGGTCGGCTTCGGAGCATGGTGCGTGCGGAGGTTCCATCTTCTAGAAATCAGGCGAAGAGGCTTGCGCTTGGACTGCATGGGAGGATGCCGGTTGTATATTCTCTTCAACGGATGTCCTCGGTGGCGCGTCGGGCGAAGAACCAGTTTGCCGAGAACAGTAAGGTGGTTGCCAAGTACGATCTTCTGCCGGAGGCCGGGCATAACGAGATCGTTGGCTGGCAGGGGCGGAAGACGGGTATGGTTCCGGTCCTGGTTCGCGACATGGGAGAGTCCAAGGAGGAGAAGGCTGTTATCGAAGCTTTCAAGACGGCTCTTGTAACGGTGGCTCGGGGAAAGCCCTTGGAGGTTAGGACGCGAGCGACGTCGGAATTGGGCCGGTTGCTTGGCCCGATTCTCTGTTTTGACTATGTGTCTGTCTACCTTGCGTGCCTTATGGGTGTGGACCCTACTCGGACGGAGGGAATTCAGCGGTATCGGCGCTTCTTCTCGTTGAGGATGCGTGGCTAGTAGGACGCTTTTTTTCGAGAGTTTTTCGATTACTGTTTTCATTGGCTGGAGTGAGAGAGGGCTTATATCCCGTCCCTGTCTCCCGGCTGGCGGCCCTGTGTAGAGGAGCTGGGAGGCTTCTCGACGGGTGTCGAATTCGAATACATAGAGAGAGGTGGAGAATGAAATGAGAGGTAGGAACTGGAAGGGTAGGAATGTCCGTACAGAGATGAAGACGCTTGAGTGTCCCCGCTGCCATGGCCATTTTCGTCTTGACAGGTACACGGCTCATATTGCGTCCTGTCCGCAGCCTGTTGTGGAGACTGCCCGCCCAGCAGGGCTGACAGGTTAGAAACGTCTTTCTTCTTCCCGCCGGGCCTTTCTCCGGTCTGCTTCCGGGACTGTTGCTGTTTCGGGGTCTTGTGTCCTGGGACTCGTTTGACTTACCCACCTTCTTTCGACGATGAGACTGGCTGCTCGGGGCTTGTTCTGGGCGTGTCTGGCAAGTCTGGGGTTGAAATTGCGGCCTCTGGGGCTTGCAGTCTATCAGCACTTGGGCGAGTTTTCCGCGTGAAACTCGTACAGTTTAGGAGCGCGGGCTTAGAGTCGTGAAGAGGGCGGATTCTGGGCAAGTCAGGGCGGTATGGCTGTGAATCGTGGCGGGTTTGCGAGGACGAGCTGTTGAAGGGGGATAGAGGCTTCGCCGACACGGGGTCAGCATCCAGTCCTGGGTGTTTTTCTGGAAAGTGTCTGCCTGTTCCTGGTGGCTGGTGAAACTGTTCTATTTGAGAACGCGCTGCGCGAGGCGGCCGTTGCGGTGAATATACATTGATATGAACTGTTTTTCCCCGCAGCCCTTACACGTGAGGATGACCCAGCCGCCGCTGAGCTCGGGCTGCCTGTCCACCACGTGAACCGAGGCCCTGTTACAGCTCCAGCACCAGAGAACATCGTCCACTGGATCGATGAGCCTGCCCACGCAAAACCCTGAACATGGGGCAGGGATGCTGCGAGGGTTAAGGATGAGATGCGGGGAAAAGTATCTGTCCACCATGTGAATCGTGAGTTCGCAGTATTGAAATCGCTGCTATCCTACTCGGACCTTGCCCCTATCGTGCCCGCGGCGACTTTTTTTCTACTTTTGTTTGCCTGTCTTGAGGCCCTTTCCATTGTCGTGGAAGTAGCCTCGGAGGAGTTGCTCGAAGAATATTGAGAGACCTCCGACCCGTCCGTGGAAGACGCGCTGTACTTCGTTGCGGACCATGTTCTCCGCCCGGTCGCTTAGGGATATCATCAGTTTGCCCAAGGTAGACTAGTATTGCCGCTACGACGTAGATGTACCGTTCACAATTATTGACTGAAAACACTAAATCGGCCCAGTATATCCCCAACGATATCTACAGCAACATGGGGGTTGACCTGCTGTTTTGCCTGGAACCAGGCAATTTTCCACCCTAGAACGTGTCCACTTAGCTATAAATAGGCTCAAGTTTGCTTGAGAAATGCGCCAGAGACTGCCAGAACACCGAAAAAAATACCACTCCACGTTCGGAGTCGGACTAAACTGATAAACAGGCAGACTAGGGACCTTGAATCTCCGAGTTCGGCCAGGGAAACAGGCTGAGAACTGAAAACTGGAAAAACGCCAGGAGTAGGTTCCGCGGGACATGCTCTAGCAACGCTGCAGAACCCTCCTAGAGAAACCACAATTCAAGGAACATCGGCATGGCCCCATTCAGAACACTCCCAGTCTCAGTCCGGCCGAATAGGTCTCAGGTACAATATTTGTGGAAAACCAAAAAATCGGGCAATCTTTCCCAGGAATCTTCCCATTGTTTCCAGTTGGAAACGTAAAATCGAAGGCGTTCTAAGATGCTAAATACAGTTAGGGTTCAAACCGCGTAGCCCAAAGCTGGGCTCCTCGGAATGGCTTTCGCGGAATGGTTCGTTCTCGCACTCACCGTTCTCTTCCTGGCCTATTTCGCCTACGCCACGCCGATCATTCTAGTTGGCATCTGGCACTACAGGAGACACGGGTTCGGAGACGATGACCCGGGCGAGGACTGGGACCCTCCCAACGTGTCTGTTCTGGTTCCTGTGAAGAATGAGGAGCGAGTAGTCAGGAGACTTCTCACAGCGATGACTAGGCTAGAGTATCCGCGCGAAAACTTGGAGGTAATTATTGTCGAGGACGGGTCTAAAGATGGAACCCTGGACATTTGCAGAGAGTTCTCCCAGAGACTCCCGTGGGTCAAAGTCTACCACAGAGAGACAAGCAACGGAAAAGGTGACGCGTTGAACTTTGCCTTTCGCCAGTCTATGGGCGAAATCATCGCGACGTTTGACGCTGACGATGTTCCCGAACCAGAGGCAATTAAGAAAGCGCTGAGGTATTTCGATAGGCCTGAAACTGGGGCGGTCCACGGCTACCATCGAACTCTCAACCTGCGAGAGAGTATTGTGTCTCGTCTCGCGGCCTACGAGACTTTTCTCTACCGGCTTGCCAATGATGGAAAGTACAAGCTGAAGCTGTTTGTGACGTTTTCCGGGTCCAACACTTTCTTCCGAAGGTCAGCACTGGAGAAGGTTGGCCTCTGGGACCCGAACTCGCTGGTGGAGGATGCGGAGCTGGCAGTGCGGTTTGCGAAGGCTAAGATTGCAACACGCCTAGCCCCTGTAGAGAGCGGGCAGGAAATGCCTGCTAGGGTCCGGACCCTGTTCCGCCAGCGCATACGGTGGAGCGGGGGGAACGTTCAGACCGGGATTAAGCACCGGGACGCTTGGAGGTTCATGCCTTGGATTAGGGCTTTTGACATGGAGGTTCTGATGATGAGCCCCATAGTGGCAATACTGGCGCTGGCCGCCTGGATTGTCCTGGGCTTCGGGTTTGTCCGCGTCGGACTGCCATTGGGAACCCTGTTTCCTCTGCTAGCGGTGATGACGGCTCTGAACCTGGTCTATATTGGAATACTGGCTGTCACGGTTGTCTCGCATGCGAAGACTGGGGTCCTGTCCTACCTTGGACTGATCCTGGCCACTTATCCTTACGCAGCCCTGATTTCTGCTGCTAATGTTGTCGGGCTTGTGGCGGTTGCGGTGATGGGTAGAAAGGCGTGGCTGAAGACTGAGAAGACGGGTTTTGTCGACCAACCTGTACTGGTCCCGGCTTGACGGATGGAATTCTTGACAAAGCTACGTTGTGTTCGAATTAGGAAAGACGCAGCAGGCACCGTCTAGTCAGTGAGTCACTCGACTCATGGCCCTACTACGGAGATCATGTCGGTAAGTATTCGGACCGTTTCTGAATCCAGCCCGTGTTTCTCCTCGAGTGCTTGTAACTGGTTAACGAGGGCGTTGAGGCTGTGGAGTTCATGGCCCATGTCTAGTTGGTGTTGCGCAGCCCTGATTTTGGCCTTCAGCGCGTTCTTGACCCCGTCGTTGTCGATTTTTGAGGTGTCTACGGCGTTGATGAGGTCTGTGAGTTCTGGCCTTGCTATAGCGGCGTGTTTGTTGTGGGCTGCTTCCTTGTTTCCGGCAGCGTCCACCGAATAATACTGAAGCGTGTGGAGGCCCATGGCGCCGACTGTTAGAGATACTTCGACAGTCGTTCCGTCTACGTGGAATACTGTCGGGGTCCCGGTGTCGTTCAGTATGATCATGGAAAGGCTGGCGTTGTCTGTGGCCTGGAGGGAGAGGGTGAAGCTTGGATAGAAGTAGGGTATGCTTCCGCGGAAGAACAGCGTCCTAGTGATTATGGTGAGCGTAGTCTGAGGCGATTCCGTGTCTTTCTGTTGGGTTCGGCCGTTGCCACCGCCATTCCCGTTTCCATCGCCGTCGTTTCCGTTATTTCCCTCCGGAGCGCTGAGTGGCGTACTCTTGAAGACGAAGGGAATGGAGAATGCAATGATGAGTGCAACACTGAAGACTGCGAGTCCGGCTTTCCTGCGCCTATCCATTGGTCTCTCTACCTTGTTCGTAGGTTATTCTTGCGAATCTGGCGAATAAGTGTATTCTCCCATGCGAATTCCTCAAGTCCATCTGGGAATAGAAAGATATCCGGGGCTATACGGGAGGAAGGTGGCTTCTCGAACTGGTTGTATGCTACTGGACTGTGACTTTGAAGGAGTAAGGGGAGGTTGGAAGGAGGGAGCCTATGTCGAACTTGCAGTCAATGGGTTCATTGTTAACGGGCGTCCCTTTACTGCAAGCCACAGCGGAAAGTGCTAGGGTCTTGATGTTTCCATGCTAGTTTGTGATGGAATCTCAACCGGTTTTGTTGCGAGGATTCTTTACATTTTCCTGTTAGTGGTCGGTTTTTCTGACAACGCTTTTATCCGGTTTTTCTGAGCCGCGCTCATGAAGCATAAGAAAATCGCATCAATACTCGCTATCACTGTGCTATCGCTTACCGTGCCGTTCTTCTCCATTCCGAGAGCGCATGCGTTTGACGACAACATACAGTATGCCATGGCTGGCTTCCAGACATACTCTGACCCTCTATTCGGAACCCTGCCGACGGCTCGTGAAGGCTCGACGGTGACCTTGACCGTCATCATAGACGCAAGCGA
>DATBWE010000150.1:0-7455 GCA_036514975.1 Bathyarchaeia archaeon | reverse complement strand
ACCCGCCATACGACAACCAGTCACAACAAAGGGAAGCATGCAAAAGACTCCCGTGACGCAAAACCCGCAAGCCCCGAAGGAAAACTTGTCGGAAATTTTGGTGCGGGAGGGGGGATTTGAACCCACGAACCCCTGCGGGACAGGCACCTCAAGCCTGCGCCTTCAAGGCCCGCCACAGCGAGCCTCTTTGACCTGGCTTGGCAACACGAGCCGCAGACATCAGCGGACTCCCGCGCCCCTGCCAGGCACTGTCCTCCCGCACACAGCCCACGCCCGACAACCAAGGGCCCTAATTGGGCTTTCCCACCACCAAACCGGAAAAACGTTTAAACCCGCCCCGGCCCGCCACACGCTTTCAAGCGCTTATCCTGTAGCGAGAAAGAGGAAACATGGCAACCCGCCACCGCAAAACACGCCGGCTCCGCGGAAGCCGCACACACGGCTGGGGACGCAGCGGGCAGCACCGGGGCTCAGGAAACCAGGGCGGGCATGGAAACGCGGGATGGAAACGCCACAAATGGTCCGCAGTAATACGCTACGGAATCGAGATAGGAGAACGAGGCTTCCACCCAGTACGCCCCAGAATAGACCACACCATCAACGTCGGCGACCTCGACCAGCAACTAGAACGATTCCTCCAAGACGGCACAGCCAAACAAGACAATGGAAAAATCCGGCTAGACCTAACAAAGGCAGGATATCAGAAGCTTCTCGGCCAGGGAACAATCAAGAGACCCGTACGGGTCATAGTCCTCCGAGCCTCCGAACACGCCGTTGAGAAAGTCCGCGAGGCAGGGGGCGAAATAGTCCTCCCCAGCCAACCCAAGAAGGAGTGACCCTAAACGGTCCGGTTCATCGAACTCTTCCGACCCCTAACACGCATACTCCCCAGCGTCCGGCCCCCAGACAGGGAAGTAGGCTTCACCGAAAAACTCGTCTGGACAGCACTCGCACTAATCGTCTATCTGGTCATGTCCGAGACCCCGATCTACGGAGTCCCAAGGACAGGCGGAATAAACGACCCCTTCGGACCCCTACGAGTCATATTCGCCAGCCAGCGAGGAACACTCGTCGAACTCGGAATCGGGCCAATAGTCACAGCCGGCCTAATCCTCCAAGTACTATCCGGTTCCAAGATGATCAACGTAGACTTCACAAAGTCCGAGGACAAAGCACTGTTCACAGGCGCCAGCAAAGTCCTCAGCGTCTTCATGACAATATTCGAAGGAGTAGCCTTCCTCGTAGGAGGAGCCTACACCGTCCAAGGAGTAGCCCCAACAGTCCAGAGCCAGTTCCTCATAATCACACAGCTCGTCTTCGCAGGAATAGTAATCATACTATTAGACGAGATGCTCCAGAAAAAATGGGGCTTCGGAAGCGGCATAAGCCTCTTCATAGCAGCCGGAGTAGCACAGACAATATTCTGGTCCTCCATCGGCCCAATATCCCCAGTAGCCGACGGCAAGTATTTGGGCGGTTTAATCGCCTTCTTCCAAACAATACTCGCCCCAGGCTTCACCTGGGGAAGCTTCGCTTCGTGGCAAATCGCCATCTACAGAGGAGGAAACCTCCCAGACCTGCTGGGCCTAATGGCAACAATTATCGTGTTCATAGTAGTCATATACCTCAACGGGCTACGCGTCCAGATCCCGGTCTCCTACGCCCGCTACCGCGGCTACCGCGGAAAATTCCCGATCAAACTCTTCTACGTCAGCAACATACCCGTAATATTCGCCGCCGCACTGTTCGGAAACATATTCTTCATCGGCCAGCTACTCTTCCAACGCTACAACGCCAGCTGCAACAGCTTCTGGCTAAACCTGCTGCCCGGATGCTTCCAGGCTGACACGCAATCAGGCCAACTATTCCCGACAACAGGCCTCGCCTACTACACGTTCGCCCCAAGATCCCTGACCCTCGTAACGGATGACCTTGTGCGTGCGGGAGCTTACGCCTTCCTCTTCGTTCTCACGTGCGTCTTCTTCGCCGTTACATGGGTAGAGGTGGGAGGAATGGACTCGAAAACCGTGGCCAAGCAGCTCATCGACTCAGGCATGCAGGTAGAAGGGTTCAGACGTTCAGGCGTAGCCGTCAAACAGATACTCGACAGGTACATACCGACCGTGACAGTTCTCGGCGGAATCATAATCGGAATAATAGCAACAGGCGCCGACTTCGTAGGAGCCTTCGGAACAGGAACAGGAATACTCCTAACAGTCGGAATACTCGAACAATACTACCAGATACTCGTCAAGGAAAGAATCACCGAAATATACCCAGGAGTCAAGTCGTTCCTCGGACAGTGACCCCCGACCTTGACTGGCACAATCATTGTCGCGGGAATTCCCGGAGTAGGCAAGACCACAGTCCTCCAAGAACTGAGCACTCTAGCCAAGGAGAGAAACGTTCCGCTGAAAATAGTCAACTTCGGCGACGTCATGAACCAGTTGTTCAGGAAACAGGGAAAAGAGGTCCACCGGGACCACATGCGCCGGCAAGATATCGCACTACAGACCAGGGTCCAACAGCACGCCGCCCGCAAGATAAGCAAGACCCCCAGCAGGTCCACTCTTGTCGTTGATACTCACATGTTCGTCAAGACGGTGGATGGAATATGGCCCGGCACTCCGAAAAGGGTCCTCGACGCGCTAGGCCCGGACATGATAGTGTTGATAGAAGCGGACCCGGACGTTGTGGCCAGGAGAAGAAGCGTGGATATGACCCGCCAGCGCGAGGCCAAGGAAGTGGAGGATGTGAGAGCTGACCTAGAATGGTCACGGTACATGGCAAGCGCCAACGCTGTCCTGGCAGGCGTGCCAATTCAAATAGTCCACAACGATGAAGGAGGCCAGCGCCAGGCGGCCGAGGACCTGTTAGAGATAATTGAGAGGTTGCACTGAGAAACATGGGCGTCTGGGAAGACATTACAGGGATCTTCGTCAACCCGATCAGAGGCTTCGGGATTCCCGAGTCCACCTTCACAGTAATCGGGGTAGCACTGCTGCTGTCGCTGATGACAACTGGAGCGAACAGGTTCCTCGTCAACTACAAAATGGTCACCAGCTACCGCCGCGAATTCATGACCTGGCAGCAAGCCGTCAGGAAAGCTAGGAAGGACGGCGACGAAAAAGAGCTGGGTAAACTGATGAAGCGGCAGGCGGCCGTCATGAAGATGAGTTCGAGGGCGACCCTAGAACAGATGAAGACCACCCTCATAACCTTCATTCCACTGCTACTGATCTACAATATTCTGATTACCGCGTTCCCGGGCCATGTAGGAGTGGCCTTCGCGCCCATAATCCTACCGCTCGCAGCCACCACAGCCGGAGAGGCCTCGAGCTTTCTCTCAGTTGTCTACTGGTACTTTCTAGCATCATTCGCCATTAGCATTCCATTGTCAAAGCTGTCCGGAATACAGACCTTCTCCCTGACGCCAACGAGTGGGAACAAATGACCAAGCCCAGCCAGAGAACCCGCGGAAGGAGGCACGTCGCGGTCACGCTACCCTCCGGGCGCAGAACCCACCATTTCCCACCCCGCCCACATGGAGCCGCGACATGCTCAAGGTGCGGCCGTGAACTACACGGAGTCGTCACTGGAAGGTCCGTTGCGAGAAGCCTCCGGTCCCCAAACCGTCCCTACGGAGGCGTGGTCTGCCATATTTGTCTGGCTTCGGAGATACGCCGGCTGGCCCGCTCGGGTCAGGCCAAATGATCATAACGGTCAGCGGGCCGCATGGAACAGGAAAATCCACCTATGCCGCTCGACTGGCTAGAGAGCTTGGACTACGGCACGTATCAGCGGGCCTCTTGTTCCGTCGCCTAGCCGACGAAAAACACGTCTCGCTGGAAGCATTTGGCCAGCTGGCTCTTAAAGACCCGGCCATAGACCGGCAGGTAGATGAGGAGACGATGAAGGAGGCAGAGAAGGGAGATGTCGTCGTGGATGGCCAGCTGGCAGGATGGGTTTTGAGAGAGGTGGCCGACCTACGCGTATACCTGACCGCTCCCGAGGACGTGCGAATGGAGAGGATTGCGAAACGAGACAGGGTCAGCCTTGAAGAGGCGAGAAAGCACACCTTCCAGAGGGAGAGCGTTCAGAGCGAGAGGTACCGCAGACACTACGGTTTCAAGGTTGAAGACCTGTCAGTATACCATGTGGTCATAGACACAGACCTACTCTCCCAGGAGGACACGGCGAGGGTGCTTTTGACCGCGGCGCTGGCTGTGAAATCCCGCAGACATGAAAGGCGTTCGAAGAAGCCTTAAATCGGAACTTCCCCCGGCGAATTGTCTTCCGGAGGTTTGTTGGACTTGGCAAGCATAGAGGTCGGGCGCATCTGCGTCAAGCTCAATGGCCGTGAAGCAGGAAGAAAATGCGTCATCGTAGACATTATCGACAAGAATTTCGTGCTTGTCACAGGGCCGATAAAATTGACAGGGGTTAAGCGTAGGAGAACCAACGTGAAACATCTAGAGTCGACTGCGGAAACGGTTGAGATAAAGAAGGGCGCGGCGGACGAGGATGTCACCAAGGTCGTGGAGAAGGCGAAGAAGACAAGCTTCCTGAAAGAGATTGTAGCTCCAGGCCAGACCTTGGTAGCAGCCACGGCCTAGTTTTCAAGCCCTCCCCGGAATATTCCCTTCCACATAGTAGACAGTTTAAGTGCAGCAGTAGGACGGTCCGTGAAGGGCGAGATTACTGTCTCAACAAGCTCCCTGGGAGCGGCATTGGAAAGAAGTTGTGAAAGCTGAGGAGGAGACTGACCAGGCCTACGGCTGTCCGCCAGACAAACGTCCCCTCAATCAGCACTTCCGGTTCGGATTGGTCAACTTGGACAAGCCGTCAGGGCCATCGAGCCACGAGGTTGTTGCCTGGGTCAAGCGCATCTTGGGATTGAAACATGCGGGCCATGGTGGAACTCTAGAAACCCACAGGGTTGGAGAAACCCCATGGTCACAGGCGTGCTTCCCCTAGCTCTGGAAGACGCGACCAAGACAATCCAAGTCTTCCTCCTGACCGGGAAAGAGTACGTCTGCTTGATGACACTTCACGGCGACGTTCCGGAGAACAGGGTCCGGGCTGTGCTGGAGGAGTTTACCGGGGAGATCTACCAGAAGCCACCGGTCCGGGCCGCGGTGAAACGCGAGGTCAGGACTCGTAGAATCTACACCGTCAACGATGTGGAGGTTGACGGGCGACAGGTTCTATTCCGGGTCGGCTGCCAGGCAGGAACATACATCCGCAAACTCGTCTACGACATGGGAGAGGTGTTGGAGGTGGGGGCGCACATGCGTGAGCTGCGCCGTGTCAGGGCCGGCGCGTTCACCGAAGAATCAATCTTCTCCCTGTACCACATTCTAAGGCTGGCCGAGGCCGGGCCAGGGGAGAAAGAAGAACTCGCGAGGCGCATCATACGACCCATGGAGGAGGCCTTCGTACACATTCCACGAATATTCATCAGAGACTCAGCTGTGAACGCCATATGTCACGGCGCTGACTTGGCTGTTCCGGGAATCGTCAGGCTGACCGAGGCCATTCGGACCGGGGCGTCTGTGGCTCTGTTTTCGTTGAAGGGGGAGCTTGTGGCACTGGCACGGGCGTTGATGACCACGGAACAGGTCCTGAAAGAGGAGAGAGGGCTCGCGGCGAAAACCGTCAGGGTAGTGATGCCAGTTGACACGTATCCTAGAATGTGGAAAGCGGGCCAGGCAAAAGTGGCGGCGAAACCTGCGGCCCTGGCTTCCGGTTGAGGAGGATGGGGTTGAGCGAGAACCAGGTTTCGCTCATGTGCAACTGCGGTCTTGAGATTGTAGTGACCGTGGACCCTGACGCGGAGAACGAAGTTACGTGCGAGAAGTGCGGCCAGCAGTACCGGTTCTATGGCCGGAGCGTGCTACGCTGGTAGCGAACCGACCCAGAGCTCGAGAATCCATGGGACTGTGAACACCGCTACCCACAAGGGTATGGCGAGGAGGACCCAGATTCTCTTGTCCCACATGTACACCTTCTGCCCATCAAGGATGAATATTGGCAGCATGTTGAACGCGCCCAAGACCAAGTTTGTTGTCACTCCCTGCAGTAGGAAGTTGAAGCTTCCAACCATGGGAAGGCTCCGGATACCGAAAGCGGCCACTGAGGATACGAGAGCGAGGAGAAAGCCAGCCGCGGCGACAATGTTGACAATAGGCCCAACCACTGAGACAATGCCACTGGTCCTCCGGTCCAGTCCCTCGCCGAGGAAGCTTGACCGCGACACAATGTAGACTGCTCCCGGAGCTGCGAAGACGAACCTGCCCTGTGAGACCACGGCGAAGAGGAGCGCCATTAGGGCGCCGTAGGTCCAGAGCCTGAACTCGGCCCAGCAGCCGTAGCGCTGGGCTGTGAACTTGTGAGCGAGCTCGTGGCCGATGAAACCTGTTCCTATGACGACAATAGTGAGGAGAAGGATTTCCAGGTACTCGATAATGGTGGACATGGTGAGCGGAAGGGGGGTGAAAATGTAGCTGACTGAGAAGCTCACCCCCAAGACAAGCAGAGCAGCCAGGAGCGCGGTGAATTCGCGTGCTGATGCACGGGAGAGTCTGTGGCCCTTCAGTATGCGCAGTGAGGCCGCGGGTCCGCGCCGTTCGAGCCGGGTTATGGGCTTGGGGGCGCGTGCTTGTTCCATGTTGGGGCATTCATGGTTTTCGGGTAGCCGGTGGTATACGCAGTGTTCGCGTCCGCAGTAGCGGCAGACGTAGGGGATGAATTCTTCTGCTCCGCAGACAGCGCAGCGTTCCACGCAGTACGCCTCTCCGTCTTAGGGGGCTTGTTGCTCTCTTAAAATCGTGCCTACGGCGAGTGGTTGTTGTGGTTACGGGGTTGAACGGTCGGGGGTTACGCCAGGCTTAGAACCGTTGGCGTGATGGTTTTTCTTACGGGTGGCGTCCCCCGGGGTTTGGACACTTGCCAGTCGCCCTTTCGGGCTGATCGGCGGGTCCTTACCCTACCGCCACTCTGATTATGGTTCTCGTGTGGACGAGGTTTTCTTCTGGGCTTTGGGGTCTTGCTGGTTTGTCCCAAAGTGGAAAATAGTGGGTGTGGGAGGGGCGGTGTGCGCGCCGGGATTCCGGATCCTGGTACCGGGCAGTCCATGCTGAAGGTGTGGGCCTAGGCCTGGAAGCGTGCATGGGACGATGGTTAGCCTGTGCCCCTTTGGGGCTCGTGGGTTCAAATCCCACTCCCGGCGCCAACCAAGACCAGATGTTCTCTTCGTCTTCGTGGTTTCTTGCGGGTTTTGCGTCACGGGAGTCTTTTGCATGCTTCCTTTTCTTGTTCGGGGCGATGTCTGGCTGGTCGGGGCTGGTTTCGGGCTTGTTTCCGGGTTCTGGGTTTGGGACTGGGGTTTTCCGGGGTCGTGGAAAAGCCATGGGAAAGCCTAGGAAAACTGGCTGTGTGGGACTGTTTCTGAAT
>DATBWE010000149.1:0-4062 GCA_036514975.1 Bathyarchaeia archaeon | reverse complement strand
CTTCATGAAGGGGTGGATGCTACAGTAGTACTTGTAGGTCCCAGTTTGCGCGAAGGTATAGCTCCATGTCGCCCCTCCCGCCGCGATAGTCCCAGAGTCGAAACTTACTGGCGAAGCGGGACTCGCCGACGGGTCTGTAGTCGCAGTATGCGGATTTTGACCGTTGTTTGTCCATGTAACTTTCGTGTTGACTGTTACATTCTTGATCGCCGGATCGTAGTAACAGTTTTGAATGGTGCCACAGGAGGGAGGAGAACTCTCGACTATTGCGACAGGCGTACCCAGGTCAGAAGTGTTGAAGGGTGGGTATCTAAGCACATAAAGTGCTGCTACAATGACAATTGCGATGATTACAACGGCTGCGATGACTACCCACGTCTTTTTCCCCTTGGCTTGTGGTGCTTCCGCTGCTTTGGGTGCTTGTTCCATTTTCGTTCGCTTTTTATCGCGTGCCGAATCTGTTGCTATAAAGGTTGTTCCCGGACTCTACATACGAGTCCCACAGACAAAAGTGAAACGGATTAATAGCGGTGAAGTCCTGACATGAACGAATACGGCCAAGGATCTCACGAAATGTCAGAGCTTCCAACGTCTTTCAAACCTTTGAGGAAACCGATTGAGAAGAAAATCGACGAGACCCTTGAAACCAACTTTGACAGGGACGAAGCAAACCAGATTATCAAGTACATGTTCAAAACGGGCGGAAAGCGTTGTCGGCCTCTGTTGGTCGCGCTTTCAACACAGGCATTAGGCGGCGACTTTGAGGAGTCTCTTGATGCCGCGGCTGCGATTGAGATAATCCACGCTGCAACCCTAGTCTTCGACGACCTCATTGACAAAGACCAGGTTCGGAGAGGTGTCCCGACCATACACATGGCGTTCAGCAATGAGAAGGCGATCACCTCAGGGCTATTCTTGGCCTCCAAAGGAGTCCAGCTCTTGGCTGACTACAAGAACCCGGAGATAATGAGGATGGTCGGGTCCGCTCTAGTAGACATTAGCAAGGGGGAATTGCTGGACATTCTTTCAAACGTCAGCGCCAGCGTGAACGAATATGTCGCCATTGCAGACCTCAAGACAGCCTCGCTCTTTGGGACCGCATCAGGAATTGGGGCCGCAATAGCAGGTGCTCAGGGGAGGGATTTGGTCACAATGCAGAAGTTTGGGCGGTCCTCTGGAATGGCTTTTCAGATCAGAGATGACATACTAGACTTTGGAAACGGCTCCAGCGAGCTGACGATTAGTGGACCGAATATCGTCACTTCGCACCTGCTGCACGAGGCGGCGCGTCCAAACAACCACTCGGGCTTGCTTAACCCCAAGAAAAAAACAAGTAACAGCAAGATGCTAAGAGCCGTCAAAGACGCAGGGTCTCTGGACTTCGCAGAGGAGCGGGCCAAGGAGTACGCGAAAACGGCGAAGGAGACATTGAACAGCGTGAAACGGCTGAGAAACCGTAGGATTCTCGAAGAATACGCCGACTATCTGTGGAAGCGGAAAGACTAGCGCGAAAGAGTACTCTTTAGCTCAAAGTTTTAAAGGCATCAAGCCTCGCCTGCCGAAAACAACGCAGGCTGGTCCACACGTGGTCGCCCAAGGGATTGCAGAGATCTTCTACTACCTGGGCTTCGTCACAGTGTCAACCGTTGGCGTCGTAATACTACTATTCCTCATAATTAGCCCCAGAGACCCCAAGCCTACCCCGGAAAAGAGAGCTGCCTTCGAATCCGGCCAGATCGCGGTCGGTCGAGGAAGGACCCGGTTCATTATCCAGTACTACCCGTACCTTCTGATGTTCGTCGTCTACGATGTTGTCGCAATGTTTCTCTTCGCTTGGGCATTGAACATAAGGTCCCTTGGATTCAACGGAACTTTGCCAGTTGCGGTCTTCCTGGTCGTCCTCATGGTACCCCTTGCCTACGCGTTGCATCTCTCGAAGAAACCGGAAAACTGGTAGGAGCGACGACAACTGGACCCGATTCCCGACCCAATCCAACTGACTATGGCAATCCTGACGAGTCCATTGTTCTTCAAAATAGCCGTCTTTCCAGGACTAACCTCGCTAGCAATAATCGCCGCCTTGGTCACCTGGCTTGACCGGAAAATCACAGCCCGTGTCCAACTCAGAATAGGACCATCATACGTTAGCCCTGTCGGAGGAATTCTTCAGTCGTTCGCAGACCTCATCAAACTGGCCTTCAAGGAACTCATCATTCCCGCGAAGGCGGACAAGTTCTTCTTCGTAGCCGCTCCAGTAATCGGAATGATTCTTGCCGGAGGCCTTGTCGGACTGATACCTTTTAGTCCCGAAACTCAGATTGCCAACTTGGAAGTTGGGCTTCCAGTATTCCTAGCCTTCCTGACACTGTCCCCAACAATGGTCCTTCTGGCTGGGTGGAGCGCCAACAGCAAGTATCCTTTCATCGGTGGGCTGAGGTCACTTTTCCAGCAGACCGCCTATGAGATCCCACTCTGGCTATCAGCCATAGGCGTTGTAATGATGGCGGGAACCTTTGACCTGCTCAAGATCGTTGAGGCCCAGTCTACCGGATGGTTCATAATTCCCCAGGCACTGGGAGCGCTCATATTTCTCATAACTATCACAGCCGAAATGGAACGCATACCGTTCGACCTACCAGAGGCAGAGCCTGAGGTAATAATGGGCTGGCAGGCCGAATACACAGGCTTTCTCTTCCTGGCCGCGCAGGGAGCCGGGTTCATCAAGCTATACGTCTTCTCCGCCCTGTTCGCGACAATCTACCTTGGAGGCTTCCTGGGACCCGCTCCCGTACCCGGACTCGTCTGGACCCTCCTAAAGACTACTGTGATAATTGTCCTCATCATACTGCTGAGAGGGTCCTTCGGACGCGTGCGAATAGACCAGCTGTTACGGGCTGGCTGGACACTACTCCTCGGGCTCGCAATTGCCAACATTGCGATTACATACATAATCATCCAGGGCATACCCTCGATCTGAATCGTCCATGACAGACCTAGCATTCCTCGCGTTCGCTTTCGTAACGGTCATTGCTGCCATTCTTGCCATTGAGGCAAGAGACCTCGTCTACGGAGCCGTCTCGCTGGGTGTCAGTTTCCTGGGCGTGGCTGGGCTGTTCATCCTACTTGACGCATCGTATGTTGCAGCCTTCCAGATCTCCGTATACATCGGCGCCGTAGTGGTCCTGATACTCTTCACAGTGATGCTCGTAGGACCAGCCAAGGGCGACGGACCCATGGAGTTCAAGAAGGCTTCACTCTTCGGCGCGGTGCTCATCTCGCTCATGCTAGGAATGGCGGGAACACTAGCGACCACCACTGCATTTCCAGGCAGAGAGGTGTGTGGCTCAGGCTGCGACCTACAGCTGCTTAGCACAACTCTACTGGTCGACTATGGTATCCAGCTGGAGCTACTCGCACTAGTCCTTGCGGCAGCGGTAATCGGTGCCTTGACACTCGCAAAAGCCGAGAAGAAGGAATAGGCGAATGGAACCTCTTACCAGCTACTTTGCAGTCTCGGCGATACTGCTTGGGATTGGCATCTATGGACTCGCTACAAGAAGGAGCGCGATCCGGATTCTCTTCGCAGTTGAAATCGTCTACAATGCCGCCAACCTGAACATCATCGCATTCTCTCGACTCAGAGATCCTCCCATCGTGACTGGGCAGGTCCTTGTTCTATTCTCAATAGCGCTCGCTGCAATGGAAGCAGCAGTCGGCCTATCGATAATCATTCTCGCATTCCGCATCAACGCCGAGATTGACCTACGGAAACTGACAAGGCTGAAGGGCTAACCTAACAATGACCATGCTTCTACTGGGTGCAATTGTAGCGCCGCTCGTATCAGTGCCAGTAGTCTACCTTCTGGGCAGGGCCCTTCGCGAAAAAACCGGATACGTCTCCTTCGCAACCGTCCTCATGCCCCTTCTCGCGATTCTCTTGGCGGCAGTTTGGGCAGCGGACAGAGGCGGCGTCTACCAGGAAGCCTATCCCTGGGTCCCGATAGGAAACTTCGGGCTTAGAGCAGACACCCTTAGCATTCCGATAGTACTCACTGTGAGTCT
>DATBWE010000148.1:0-5616 GCA_036514975.1 Bathyarchaeia archaeon | reverse complement strand
TCGCCTGGTGGCAGCGACTCGGAGACCGCGGTCGCGGCTATGGCGCGGTCGCCGAGAGCCTTCTGAGCGAGCTTTGCTACTAGTGAGCTGTCGACGCCGGCGGAGAGCGCGACCACGACTCCGTTGAACTGGGCGATGAAGTTTACAGCCTTCTCAACTTTCAAGTCTATAGCTGAATCTACAGAGGTTTGCAATGCGTTCAATATTCAACTAGCATTGCACTTTAAACGGTTTACTTCTTGCTACAGAATGGCGAAAAGAGTTTGGCCGTATCCGAGTTTCAGCGAAGCCTGAGAACTCTGCAAAAGAAGAATCGAATGCTGGCTTTGAAAGAGATTTCCAACATCGCACGGCTCGATGTTGGCCGCGAGATTCGGAAAGGACTGCCGGAGATTATTCTGGCGGAAGGAAAGGAGCCAGATGATGTTGCGAAAATCGCGCGGTCGATGGTGGAGCAGACTGGACGCGCCATCATCAGCCGCGCGAACCGGGCTCATCTAAAGGCTGTACGTTCCAAGATTCGGGACGGGTACAGATTGGAGTTTATGCCTCGTTCCCGAATGGTTCTGGTCAAATCGGGCTCCTACAAGACCAAACCAAACGGGGGCCGGGTTGGCCTACTTACCGCCGGGACCTCTGACATTCCAGTGGCGGAGGAGGCCGAGGTTGTGGCTCGGGAGATGGGGTGCGACACTCGAGCCTACTACGATGTCGGTGTCGCGGGCCTCCATAGGCTGTTTGAGCCGCTGAAACAGCTCTTGAGGTGGGATGCAGATGTGATACTGGTGGTTGCGGGCAGAGAGGGTGCCCTCCCGACAGTCGTTGCGGGAATGGTGGATGTGCCGGTTGTAGGAGTTCCCACGTCTAAGAGTTACGGGTTCGGAGAGAAGGGTCTGGCCGCTTTGGCCGCGATGCTTCAGTCGTGTTCCCTGGGAATGTCCGTGGTCAACATTGACGGAGGAGTCGGCGCAGGGGCTGTGGCAGCGATGATAGCGAAGCGTGTGGGACAGTTTCGGCGAAGACCTTGAAAAACAGGAGCTTTGGAGGGCCTTCCTGTGGGCGTTGATCTAGCCGACCTAGTTCCGAGAACCAAGACGACCCTGGAGGAGCTTTCAGGGAAGACGTTTGCGGTTGACGCGTACAACGCGCTTTACCAGTTCCTCGCCATAATCCGCGGCCCTACCGGCGCGCCTCTGATGGACAGACAGGGACGCGTGACCAGTCACCTCAGCGGCCTACTCTACCGGACCACGAACCTTGCCGAGAGGGGCATCAGGCTCGTCTACGTGTTCGACGGCAGGCCTCCGGCCCTGAAGGAGGTTGAGATCAAGAGGAGACGCGCAATCAAAGAAGAAGCGGTTGTCAAGTATGAAGCAGCCCTGGCGAAGGGCCGGGTCGAGGAAGCTCGCAAGTACGCTCAAGCCACCGCCAGTCTGAAGGACATGATGGTGGAAGACGCGATCAAACTGCTAACACACCTAGGTGTGCCGTACGTGCGGGCCCCGTCCGAAGGGGAGGCTCAAGCGGCCGACATGGCAACCCGAGGAGACGTTTGGGCTGCTGTAAGCCAGGATTTTGACTCGATTCTGTTCGGTGCCAAGCGACTGGTTCGAAACCTGGCCATCAGCGGTAGGAGGAAGCTCCCGATGAGGGAAGCTTTCGTTCAAGTGGACCCAGAGACGCTGACGATGGATGATGCGCTGCGAGAGCTTCAGCTGACACGGGAACAACTCATAGACCTTGGCATACTGATCGGGACGGATTTCAACCCCGACGGTTTCAAGGGAATTGGCCCTAAGACCGCTCTGAAGCTCATCAAGCAACACGGGTCCATAGATAGCATTGCTAGGTCAAAGCCCGAGTTTCAACCTCCGGCAGAACTGGAACGCATAAGGAGCATATTCCTCAAGCCGGAAGTAACGTCAAACTATGCTCTTCAGTGGAGGGAACCTGATGTCGACCGGTTGGTAGAGTTTCTGTGCGGTGACAGAGACTTCAACGAGGAAAGGGTCCGGACCGCTGTTGCTAAGGCCAAAGTAGGGTTTGTCTCGGAAACGGGAAAGAAGACCCTTGAGTCCTTCTTCAGTTAGTCTTTGAAGCCGTGCTCGCCCAGGAGCGGGACGAAGGCGACTCCCCCGAGGGTGCTCCTCTCAATTCGTCCATCAGGCTTCTTGCGAATTCTGACTAGATCTTGTGGGAAAAACCGGCCCCCAACCGGGACGACCAGAATCCCCCCCTTGTCCAGCTGCTCCACAAGTCTCGGCGGAACGTCAGGAGCAGCAGCCGTCACCAGCATCCGGTCGTAGGGTGCTCGCTCAGCATAACCCAGCGAACCATCGCCCTGTACAAGTGTGACCCTCTCCGAATAGCCCGCGTGTTCAAGGTTCTGTCGAGCAAACCGGGCCAGCTCTTCGACCCGTTCAACCGTGTAAACGTGCCCTTCTAGCCCTACAATTTCGGCAATCGTGGCCGCATGGTATCCACTACCAGCGCCAACCTCCAGGACCTTCAAACCGGGTCTTAGATCGAGGGCCTCGTTCATGATCGCGACCATGTCACGCCCAGCAGTCATCTGCTGTGTGGCGCACTGATCGTCTGACCATGACCCGTTGGAAGCGGAGGATCACTGTACGCGTACTGGCGAAGGTGTTCGGGGACGAAGTGTTCCCGCGGGACCTTCTTCATGGACCCGATGACCCGTTCCGATCGAAGAAGGTTCTCTGAGATGAGCCCCGTAACCATTCTCTCCCGTTCGAAGGCGAAATCTGTGGGCCTTGTTTATCCCCCCGGTGCGTAATTCCCTGTGGACTGAAGGATATTAGAATCCTTATCACTGCCACTGGGCGGTTTGCTCTTCGCCTTTATAGCCCGAGGCCATCCCGCAATAGTATCGTCTCATCCTACGACACTTGAGATTACGACCGAGCCACGCCTTACAAAGCGTGGAGATTGCATTGTCGCCGTTCGAGCGGACTTTGGCCTAAGAGATCTCCCCGCTGCTCTGAAGAAAGCGTTGTCGTCGGAGACGGGACGTGGGATTCTCACGATGCGGGTGCGAGGCGAGAGCTTTACTGTTGAGGGAAGAGGGTCCAGTGCACTAACTTTCACAGACCCTCATGAGATTGTTGTCAGAAAGAGTGGATTCGTGTCTGGGAGAACTTTGATGGTTTATTCTAACAAGGCTGCTGTCGACATTCCTCGGAGAGTAGTGAAGTTTCTCCAAGACCCGGCCGAAACCGTGACGATAGAAATCTCAGCTACCCCATAGGAACGACTCTGGCGTCCACGACCACTTGCCAATGCATGGGGCCGACGCCTCTGACCGGCCGGACCCCAATCTTTGTCCTCAGTTTCCAAGAACAAGAACCCAGGGCCCGGTCTAGCTCCCCAAGGGCCTTTTCTTTGTAGTCGAGACCGTCGGCGAAGGTGTAGTAATGCAAGACTCCTCCGTCAGTGTGGAGCGCTTTGCAGGCCACGTCCACGAATTCTTTCGCCGCGGAGGGAAGGTTCATGATGACTCGTGAAGCCTTTCCACGAAGGTCTCTCTCGACAATGGCCCGTGCGTCCCCGGCCCAGACCGTGACCTTTCCCTCTTGATTGTTAAGCCGAACATTCTCTTCAAGGAGCCTCACCGCCTCGGGGTTGGAGTCAAGAGCGTGAACCACAACGTCACCCCGCCTCTTCGCTATCAAAATGGAGAAAGGTCCGACTCCAGCGAACATGTCAACCACGAACTCCCCGGGCCCTACCGACTCCGCTACTCTCTGATGCTCTGTGGATAGCCTGGGAGAGAAGTATGCTTTGGAAAGGTCCACTTTGTAACGGCAACCAAACTCCCTATGCACCGTGGTAGTCCTCATATCACCCACGAGATGGCGCAGAGGGCGAACTCTGTCAACGCCTGAGACTGGTCCAGCCCTGGCGAAGACTGCCTTGAGATTCTTGTGGACCTTCAAGATCCCTTCCGCTACTACTCTCTCATGCCTGGACAGTTCAGGCGGAAACTCGACGACCGCAATGTCTCCAACAATGTCGAACGATGCTGGTAGGCTCGCAACCATGCTTGGAGGCAACTGGTCCTGCAGAGCCTCTTCAAGACTCTGAACGGTCTTGGTTTTTGGTTCGAAACCGTCTTGGCTGACTAATGCCGGGCCAATTTGCGTCTGGATGCGGGTTGCCTCGTCTGAACTAGGCTTCCGAAGAAGGGGGAGGAGAAGTGTTTCTCCCTCCAGCCTAATCCTAGCCTTTTGGTCGACGAGCTTCATTTGCGACAGGAGTCTTAGAGCGTTCTCGCCGGCCCGTTTCGGTACCTGAAGGCTGACGCTCTTTCGAACCTTGTCTGGGAGCGTCTCTGTGGAAGGCTTCAACAACAATGTAGGAAGACTACTGTTTCGTCCTAGACCTTAGACGTTTCAGGAAGTCCAGGTCGGCCAAGGCGATCTCCGCGGACAGCCGGACATCCTCGTCAGCGTCCCGGCACGCCTCTTCCAGCCCCTCTTTTGCGCCCTCGTCCCCTATGGACCCTAGCGCAACTGCTGACTCGTGGCGGACAAGGACGCTCTCATCCTTGGCCATGGCTTCTAGCAAGGCGGGGACCGCAGATTTGAAGCCCAGCTGGCCGAGCGAGAATGCTGCCTCATGTCTGGAGAGAGGGCTAGGATCCTGGCGCAGGACCTTGCAGAGGGCTGGTACAGCCATTTCGTTTTTCATATCTGCCAACATGCATACCGCGTGGACCCTGAGCATCAGGCTGGGTTTGCTGTCCAACACTTCTTCGAAGAATGATACATTTCCTTTCGAGAAAGCCCATTCCATTTTCTCCAAAGTGGCAAAGTCCGCGGAATAGTCCCGCCGTGTGACCTGTTTTTCCGATCGTAGAACCGTCTTCAAGGATTCTTCACTTGTAGTTCTTTTCGCCGGCCCTGACAGCAATGGGCAGCCTGTTCTCTCTGCCGGGAAAGGGGCACACGTAGTTTTCGTTGTAGGCGCAATAGGGGTTGTAGGCTAGGTTGAAGTCGAGGACGTAATCGGCGCTTCGATTCTCTTCGATGTCAAGATATCGTCCTGCTCCGTAGCTCTCCCTGCCGGAGGTCTCGTCTGTAAACGGAACGAACAACGAGTGATCGTGAGGGTCGTCTGCCGCCTTGTAAGCGTGCAGCTCCAGGGTCCTTCCGTGGAGCTGGAAGTTGAACAGGCCGTACTTGAGGTACGGTCGTATGGTACCCTTGCTCGTCGTCATGGTGACGACCTCGGGCTTGCCAGACCTTGTAAGGCGAGCTTTGACATGATATTCCGGGTCAGCCGGGAAGTACTTCAGACCCTTGAAACCTAGCCGGTCTTCAGCCGGAATTGGAGAGTCTGGGTCCGACCCGAAACGCGAGTCTTTCTCCTTTCGAGAATTCTCTATTCCATGAACCAACTGCTCGCTCATAGTTGGGCTCACTGTCTGCGCAGGGAAAAAATGGGTGTTCCTATTTTAACTCGTGATTATTCCTCCCGTTTCTCCGGAGCGGTTGCTCCCATGGCCCGTTCGTAACATTGCGGACAGTACGGGCCTTGGTATGGTCCGTGCTTAGAACACGAGGGGGTTCGGGACGTCCTCCGAATGATCCGCCT
>DATBWE010000147.1:0-6760 GCA_036514975.1 Bathyarchaeia archaeon | reverse complement strand
GAACCTGTTTAGCGGGTCCAACTCCGTACCTACCTGGACAAAGTCATCGATAAACCCCTGGCTTACAAGTTGGTTTCTCGTGAACTCCTTTCCGGTAATGAAGTCCTTCCGTTTCAAATCCTCGATGAAGGGATGGTCCCGGTCGAATCCAGCCGGAGGCCGTTTCAGCTTCTCACCCTCAAGCTTTGGAACGCTATCGATGACCTTCTTCCACTCTGTGGGGTTCGCCACTATACGCTTTCGGATCTTGCTCAACAGAGGCGGCTCAGGATGCCACAGTCCTCCGCCTGCGAAGATTTCTCCGGGTTCTATGTGCAGGTAGAGCCCTACACTGTGGGTCTTCTGCCTGCTGCGTTTGTGCCAGAAGTCCAATGCCAGCCAGGGCTTGTACGGGCTCTTGTCCTTGGAGAAGCGTATGTCTCTGTAGATGCGGAACAGGGACCCCCCGAAGGGCCTTGGGTCCCCGGCGAGGTACGGGCTGATGGTCTTCAGCTGGGCTCCAACGTCTTTGATGAACCTGACGCTAGCGTCTACGTAGAACTTCTCATATCGCGCCTTGTTCCTGGCGAACCACTCTCTGTTGTTGTTCCGCTTAAGCTCGGTGAGGAATTTGAAGAGCCCTGGAGAGAAGTAGGCCGAGGCTTCTTTGGGCATAATGTCCCATTTTCTGCCGGCGTGAGTATTGAACTTGTTCCCTATGTTGAGTCGTAACTCTTTCTCACAAACGGGCAGAACCGAGTTGACATCTCCTGGGCCTCTAAGGGGGACGCGTACCCAAGCCTTGACTGTTTTACCGTCCATCTCGAAAGGGCCTCCTCCTGTTTTCTTTGACAGTGCCGCCCTGTCCTCCTCAGCCAGCTTCGTAATCACTACCGCTCTTGTTACGAGAAAAGCGAAAAACTTTCTGCCGTGAAAATAACAGAGACAGCCCATCATTGGCTTGGCCGCGACGCCAGGCCAGCCGAGTATTTCCTGCTCCAGTGCCTTTCGAAGGCTTCCTGTTTGCTGGTCGTCGTAGTATTTCATTCGAAGTGGTTTGAGGGACATGACGAAGCGACACTCTTTGGAGGAGGATTAGAAATGTTTCTGGTGAGGGAAGGAGGGGATACATTCAGCGTAGATCCTTGGGCCCCTCTGGCGCTCGACGAGACCCCACTCGGAGGGCGACCGGGTCCTTAGTGGGTTATTTGGCTTGAGTCTTGTTGTAGGTCACGCATCATCTGTTCGAACTGGTCTTTCGTAATCTCTCCCGGCGTTTCTTTCTCTGAGTATGTGGTATTATGGGGGGCGGGCCCTAATTTCCTGCTAGGAAGTTGAAAGGTCGCACCTCCAGAGTTTTCAGGTTCACCACCGGCAAGATCCCGGGCGCAGGCTCCAGTCCCATACGTTTCTGGTATTCCGTCTGGCCCTGCCAGGCGCCACTGTTCACGATTGTCGTCCCCCGGTACGCCCCCCACCCCGTCACATGGATATGCCCTGACTGGAAAACGTCCGGAACCCTATCCACCACAAGATAGTCCTCCGCCTCCGGCCCTATCGGCGTGAGCTTCCCATACTCCGGTGCCAGGTGCCTCATACGCAGCTGGCACTCCATGATCTCGACCGGACGCTGGTAGTCAAGCCCGGGAACCGAACTAACAATGTCCATCAAACTCGTCCCGTGGTAGAGTAGAAAGTGGACGCCGTGCAGCCTGACCTCGGCCGGGTCCCCAAGAGATACAATACGCCGTGCATCATACACCGGACCGGCAAAGTCCTTCGAGATAGCGGGCTGTGGAAGGGCCTGCCGGACCGCGTCATGGTTTCCCGGTATTAGCACGACCTCCATGTGGTCGGGAATCTCTCCCACGTACTTTCCAGCGAGACGGTACTGCTCGTAAATGTCCTGCACCGCCAGGTCGCTCTCCTGCCGGGGATAGACTCCGATACCGTCCACTAGGTCCCCGCAGATCAGTACATACTTGACCCTGTCGGCGACCTCCCGCTGGTTCGGGTCTCCGACTTCCCCCTTCAGCCATCCCAGGACCCGTCGAAAAGCGTCTTCTAGGAAGACCTTGCTGCCGATATGAGTGTCAGAAATCAGCACAGCGTAGACTTCCTCCGGTGAACGCGACGGTTTGCGTTCCGGAATCTCAGGCATAACAATCTCCTCGGCAATCAAGAACTCTCCCGGGCCCTTCCTGGTCGCTAGAAAGACTACTTGGTCACGTACGATACGCCTGGCAGTCTGGAAGAGCGTCGGATTCTGGTCCCCAACGAGAACCACCGCTTCATCCTCGTAATCGTCGACCGTCAAGATTATTCTGCCAGGCTTCTCCCGTTTCTCAACAACCATACAGATGAAACGCGCACGGCCATTCTGTCCGCCCGACTTCCCATCAGCAACAGTCCCAGAGCTCCGCGTGTCCATCCGAGCCCGGAAGAACCCGCTCATCTTTTCGAACCGGTTCCGGAAATACTTGAGAAAATCGTCGAAGCCGCCCGTAGTCCCAAGCTTTCCCGTAGGGTCCGCGACAACCTCCAGCCGCGCCTCAACGTCCTCCGCGAAACGCCGGCCCCCTCCAAGCCCCACCTCAACAATCGGCTCCTCAGCCGTCTCCAGTTGAGCCACGGCCTTCAGAACAATGTCTCTGCTTATCGAAACAGGCCGGGGGTCCGTGGCACCAGCGAGTCGAAGAACCTCTTCGACCAGAGAAACGAGCTTCTTGTCATCCTTTCCCCTCTCGACGAGGACCCTGAACGCGTCGCTCTCCATCTGAAACCCAGCCTCCAGTATCTGCCCAACTGCTTTCCGCATCTGTTCAGACATAGAGTCCAGGCTGCTAAGCTTCTACGTGTCCCGGGCGGTTTATGCGGTTATCCCGATTTCCATTCTTTGGCCTGTTCCAGCTTGGTGAGAGTGAGGTCTGATATGTCACCTGATATCTCACACATGCGGTTCAACGCAATCACAACGGCCACCACATGGTTTACCAGCGCTCTAGGAAGCTTCGCGATCTCCATCTCAGCCTCTGACAAGAGCTTTTTCGACTCCTGAAACTTCCTGCCCGTTGACGCCACCAGCTTCATGTCCCGTGACAAGACCGCTCCGACCGCGTCCGTGTACATGGAGTTAACCGATGCGCCAATCTTGTCCAGTAGACCCTGCTCTTCCCGGGGTATCGGGACCTTGTCCTGGGTGTTCTCCGCCACCGTCACCGCATAATCCGCAAAAGTCTCAATGTAACTGGCGAGCAATCTAAAGTCCAAGCAGTCCACGGCCGACACTTTGATCTTCTCAAGCAGGTAAGTATCAGCGATCGCGGCCCTGACCAGGCGGACCAGAAGGAAGTACCACCGGTCCACCTCCTCGTCCCGCTCGATGACCCCCTTTGCTAGTTCAAGGTTAGAGTTGACGAAGGCTTGGGTGGCATCGAGCTGCATCGGCATTGACAGCATCTCCAGCCTCCTCAGAATCTTCTCCGGGACGAGCAGCGAGGGCTCGATCAGGCATTGGAGGACTATCTTGCGAGAGTCCTCGTCCACAACCTCAAGGCCCACGAGCCTCTTGGTGGCCCGCCGTACCTCATCCCTTAACTGAGGCGACATCGACTCCTTCGCCTGGACCCTGATAATGTCATACCCAAGCAGGTAACGTTCTATGATTTCGCGTCTGAGGAGCGGGGACGCGTCCAGAACCACTTCCTGGGGCGCTCTCTCTTCGCCTATTTTCGGTGAGAGGAGTAGCCTTCCGTCCAGCCGCTCCTCGTAAGAGATGACTGATCCGGGTCCGAGCCCGGCTCGTTTGGCCCAGGCCTTAGGGATTGTTACGAGGTAGGTGCCGTCCGGGGTCCGTTGTAGTTTTCTTAATTCCACCTTAGACCAGCCCTGCCTCACCATACTACACTAAAGAATTTTAGGATTTTGATGAATCTACTATGTTCAGCCCGGCAACTCTAGAGAGCCACGCTCTCCACCAGTGGGGGCGCTGCCGTTGAGCTGCTTGTGGGTCAGCGTCAGGACTCGGTCTACGTTGGTCCCCTTCAGTGCGCTGAGGTCTACCTGCGGAACACCTGCGAACACCCGTTGGATGAGCATCTTCCGCTCCTTGAGCTCGTCATCCGAACACCGGTCTACCTTGTTGACGCATATGATGAGCGGGACGTTAAGGGCCATACGTTTGAGGACATAGTTTGAAGCTGTGACCTTTCTGAACATGCTCTCCTCATCCTCGCTCACATCCACGAAGAGCAGAATTAGGTCCGCGGCGGAAATCTCTCCAAGGGTCGTGTTGAAAGCCTTCACAATAATCGGGTGCATATCCTCGATGAAGCCGATAGAGTCGATAAGCATGAAGTTGAGGCCGCCGTTGTACTCCACCTTCCTGGCGAAAGTTGTCAAGGTCGTAAATGGTCCTAGCCCAGTGTCTTTGGACTCGCCGGCCACCCTGTTGAAGAAGGTGGTTTTGCCGCTCTGAGTATAACCCGCTAAGGCCACAATCGGAAAACCGAGCTCTCTACGCCGCGCCCGAAGAACGTTCTTCTTCTCGTAGACACCCTTCAGTTCTCTCTCTATCCGAGATATCTGCTTGCGTGCCGCCATCTGGTACTCGCGAAACGGGTAATCTCCCGGGCCACTCCATCCAACCTGCTCGCCAAGAATTCCCTTCAACCGCAGGAACTCCTTACCCCAAGAGAACGTGTAGCGCAGCTTCGCCAGTTGTATCTGCAGCTTCGCTTCTTTCGTCATCGCACGGTGGTCGAACACTTCCAGTATCAGCATGTTACGGTCGACGACTTTGACATCAGTCCCGCCGAGAACCTTCTGAATCTTGAAGACCTGGGACCCAGGCAGAGGATTGGCGAATACGACCGCTTCAATATCGTTCTCCTGGACGAGGAGCTTGACATCCTCCAGTTTTCCGGGCCCAATGCAGTACGTGTGGTGAATGGTCTTTCGGTGCTGTACGACGGTTTCGAGGACCTTGTAACCTATCGAGCGAGCCATAGAAGTGACTTCGTCCACTCTAGACGGAACAGTGGGAACTACACACTCGACAACGATACTCCGCACGGTCCCTACCAGCTTCCAGATTCACATCTACGCTGACGGGTTATTTGAACGCCTCGTGTCCACTAGACACTCCTCCGGTCCTAGGACCCCGGCAAAAAAATGGGGAAAGTTGCGTTTGGTGCAGTATCGTGGCTCTACTCTGAGAGCCCGCCGAATCTGGATGCCATCGTGAGGGTGTTGAACGGATGACTACCAATGTTGAGCCGTTTACTTGACGCGTATTTCCACGCCCACGGTTCGCTTGATGAGGTCGGCCAGCAAGTCTACCTGAGGCTTTCCTCCCGCTTTCCTTGTGGGAATTGATACCACTAGCGGGAGTTCGATTTCCTTCTTTCCGTGTCCTATCCTGTCCTTGATCCAGTTGAAGACCGTGTCAGTTACGATGACAAGAGAGACAGCTTGTTTGGCCTTGATATCATCGTAGGTCTTGACGGCCTGGTCTGCTGAATCCACGACCCAGCTGTTCTTGACACCGCCGAGCCGGAAGTAAATCGCTGTCTCTTTATCGGCCATTACGCCAATCTTGCCCATGTCCTCTACCTTCTTACTTGAAAATCCAGCCTGTTTCTTTGGACCAGAGCAACAGGTCCAGGTCGGCCATAGGTATACCTATCTCTATTGAGAACCGTCGGACCCTTTCCTCTATCTCAAGATACCGTTTCTTGGTGAGTGTGGCCGGGACCTCTGGTATGACTTTTAGCTGTGCGAGGTTTCGGAGAATGTGCCGGTCGAGTATGGCGAACTCTTCCCCTAGGCCTATGTTTCGTAGGAAATGGCTGGCTTCCTTGTAGCCTAGGCCTTTCACGTTTTCTACGAGCCATTCTCTCAGTTCGTACGGATTGTAGAATGATGTGATCTGGGGTTTGATTAGCAGGGCCACGTCCTTTGAAAACAGGGCCCGGGCTTCGACGATATACCTGGCTTTGGTGTCCTTGAACCTGACACTGTTCAGAACAGGCTCAATATCCTGCTGACTTCCCTTGAGCAGGAGGCTCCTTTCCCTCAGCCGTGTGACCGCGTCCCAGCAGGTCTTGGCCGAGGACTGTGGTGTTAGGAGGCAGAAGCAGAGTTCGGCGAAGACGTCTTCCTCGCTTCGCTGGAGGACTTGTTTGAACTCGCTGAGGCGGGCTCGTATAGCGTCTCGTCTTTCCTGGTAGAGCTTGTGAAGCTCGTCATCGGGCTTTGTCTGGTACGTGTTAGAACTGTTTGAGGACATCGGGTTTCTCCATGAACCTTGAGCAGTAGAAGCAGCGGAGCCTTAACGGGTCTGACTTTTCGACCATGAACCTTGGGACTACGGGTTCGCCCGCGTTTGAGACGCAGGCCGGGTTCGCGCAGCGCACGATGCCTTTGATGGTCTCGGGTAGTTTGACACGGGCCTTCTCCGCTACTTCATAGTCTCGTATGATGTTGATTGTTGCGCCTGGTGCGATTAGTGCGATCTTGTCGACCTCGTCCTGTTTTAGTTCGCGGTTTTCGACTTTGACGATGTCTTTTTTGGTGGCTGTTTTTGAGGTGACGTTTATGGCGACGCTGACTACGTGGCCTTCGCGGCCGTCGATTCCGAGGATTTTTAGCACGTCGAGTGCGTGGCCAGCTGAGATGTGGTCTATGACGGTGCCGTTTCGTATCTTGCTGACGTAGAGGTCTTTTCCGGGTCCGGGTTGGGGCAAGGCTTGCGGTCTCTGGCGTTGTATTCGGTTCTGGG
>DATBWE010000146.1:0-2143 GCA_036514975.1 Bathyarchaeia archaeon | reverse complement strand
GCTGGTCTAGGGTTACACGCTCGCTTTCCAAGTAGACTTTGAGGGGGCTAGTCCCGTATTTCTGGTGGACATCCCAAGACTTCTGGAACATGGATCTGATCAGCGGTGTGATGGCAGGTACCTTCTGGACGAGGTCGTCGTAGACTTGTTTCCGACGCTTAGGGTCCGCGGCCGCGTTGAACTGTCGCCAGGTCTTCCAGTTGACAGGGCGTCCCTTGAGCCTGTTTCGTCTCGAGACAACCTTCTCTTCACGGGCCTTGTCCAGTTTGAGCATCAGCTCTGTCTTCCCCGCGTCGGCCACATCGCTGACGCATTTCAGAAATAATCGTCGCGGCCTTCGCGAGCTGGCGAGGAATAGTTCCGCGTGCGAGGCTTTCTGCTTGGCAACAGCCTTCATGAACTCCTCGTCAAACTTGAGCCCATTGTACATCCTCCAGTTCTCGTTAGAGTAGAGGACAGAGTACGCCTCGTCTACTATGGCCCACGCACTAAGCGGGAGCGGCAGACCCTTGACGGCCATAGCTCACCCACAGGGGGTGCAAGGATAAAGAATTCGGCTAGCTAAAGACCCTTGAGCTGGCCGGACTTTCTCAACATTTCAACTTGCCCGGCCGTGTACCTGAACATGATGTCTGCTCTCTCCGTCTGAAAATCCCAAGGCGCGACAAGAACAGTATCGTTCATCTTGATCCAGACACGCCGTTTCATCTTGCCCCTGATACGACAGACTCGGGTCACTCCATCGCTGCATTCGACGAGGACCCTGTCGTAGCCCAGTAGGTTCTTCACTGTCCCGTACATCTGGCCGGGTCCGGGCGTGAGCATGTCGGCTAGGTTGGCTTCGCTTAGGACCTTGCGTTTCCCCATACTGGTCTTACCGTAGAGGTTTATTGGTCCTATTAAAGCCGGTCTAACCGGCTACTGTTTCCACTTTATGGAACAACCGAATGGCCGTGTTTCCTGAACCGGAGGCTTATTGTTGGCTAGCATTGCGTCCAGGGCGTTTCTGAGGTCATGGACCTTGACCTGTTCTGGGTATCGGCTGTCGTCAATTCTTCCCTTGTATTGAAGCGTCATCTTCTGGTCGAATACGAAGATGTGCGGCGTGCATATTGCTCCGTATTGCCGGGCGGTCTCCTGTGTTTCGTCCCGGAGGTATGGGAAGTTGAAGCCTTTCTCTTTGGCTCTCTTGACCATGTTGGGGAAACTGTCCTCTGGATAGTTTGTTTCGTCGTTGCTGTTGATGGCGATGAGAGTGACTTCTTTGGATTGGTAATCGTTCTGGAGTTGGACCATGCGGGACTCGTAGGCTTGGGCGTAGGGGCAGTGGTTGCAGCTGAAGATGACGACGGTTGCCTTCTTGCTGGAGAAGTCCTTTAGGCTGTACAGCTTGTCGTCGATTCCTTTGAGGTTGAAGTCTACTGCCGGGCTGCCAAGTGGAAGTCCGACTGAGCCGACTGTTAGAGATGACATATTGTTAGGGAATCCGAACGAGTGCCTTACAAAGCTTTTCACCCGAACTCTGAGAACGAGATCTAGAACCGCTAATGACGAGCAAGAACATGTTTGTTGGAATCTCCGGATTCAGCTATGCCGGCTGGAAGGGCAAATTCTACCCCAAGGAAATGAAGAACGAAGACTTCCTCGCGTACTACTCTCAACGCCTGAACAGCGTCGAGATAAACAGCTCCTTCTACGCCCCTCCCAGCGCTGCCATGGTGAAATCCTGGTCATCGAAGACCAGTGAAAGTTTCAGGTTCGCCTTCAAAGCACCAAAACAGATCACCCACATTCTGAAGCTTGAGAAGGGGTCCTCTGAAGCCGCCGAGAAACTTTCGAAGACCCTCGACCTCTTGGGTCCCAAACGGGGCCCGGTGCTCTTTCAACTACCACCGTATGCAAAACAGGATTTGAAGCTACTAGAGCAGTTCCTATCTAGCACAGCAGGTATTGAAGGTCGCGTTTTCGAGTTTAGGCACCAGTCATGGCTCCAAGAACCGACCTACGAGCTCCTCGACAAATACGGTGGTGGGTTCTGTGCTGCTGAAACAGAAGGCATGGACCCCGTCTTCAAAGTCACAGGCCACGTCGCATACTTCAGATTGAGAAAGGAGTCCTATGATGCGAGAACCGTGGATGAGTG
>DATBWE010000145.1:0-2772 GCA_036514975.1 Bathyarchaeia archaeon | reverse complement strand
TAAGCGGAGGCCGCCTCTGGCTTTGAAGCTGGGCTACCGGACGGCTGGCCAGGACCTGAGACTCCCGTACACGATGGGGTAGAAGGACAGAAAGAATCCGCCTGATGCTAGGCTAGCTCTTCGAAGAGCGGTGTGACGTCTCTGTTGTAAATGTCCTGTTCTACGAATGGTCTCTCTTTAAGGATGGGCATTCGCTGGGCCAGCTGGTCTTCAAATGTGGGAACTTCCATCTTGAAGAATACGCCTACCGGTATCTTGTCGCCCCACTCGAACGACTTCAAGAGCGCGTTTCCCTTCTTCTCGTTAACCTCCGCTCCGTTCGACGGGTCCGACACGATGCCGTTGTAGCCTGTTTCCTCCAGCTTGTACAGCCTGGCCTGTTTGACAGGAAGGTCGTCTCCGGAGTACCACTCTTTCGTGTTGATGTCGTTGTATGTCGGGCATGTTTGTAAGACATCAACGAACGCGCTTCCACGGTGCTCTATTCCTGCTCTGAGGATCTGCTTCAAATGCCTCACATCCAGCGCGTAGCTCCTAGCTACGAAAGTGTACCCGGAGGCAACAGCCATCGTTATGGGGTTCACTCCCTCCACTATGGCTGGCAAAGGCATGGACTTTGTCTTGATGCCCTTGGGCAGCGTTGGCGACGCCTGGCCCTTAGTCAGCCCGTAGACGCCGTTGTTATACAATACATAGGTGAAGTCCACGTTCCTCCGACCCGTGTGGACGAAGTGGCCTGCTCCGATGCCGAGCCCGTCACCGTCTCCCCCAACGGCTACGACCGTAAGTGATGGGTTTGCGAGCCTCGCCCCTGTCGCGATCGGAAGCACCCTTCCATGCAAAGTGTGGAACCCGTAGGCGTTGATGAAGTGCGGTGTCTTTCCTGAACATCCTATGCCGGAGAAGACTGCCACCCTATGTGGTTCCAGCTGCATCTCCAGAAGCGTCATCTGTATGGCGTTGACTATGCCGAAGTCTCCGCAGCCCGGGCACCAGTCGTTGTGGACCTGTGTCTTGTAGGTTCTCATTTCAAGCATGGCTAACACTAACCTCGCGTGTTCCGTTCTTTAATGTGTCCTTGACGCTCTCGTAGACCTCGTTCTGGGAGAACGGCCTGCCGTCAAACTTGACGACCTTGCCGTCCACGGCAATGCCAGTCTTCTCCCTTATCAGCCCGGCCATCTGGGCGGAGTAGTTGTTCTCGACCATGACCTTCCGCCCGGCCGAGGACAATACTTGCTCTACAAACCGGGTCGGGAACGGGCTGACATACCGTATCTGCAGGAAGTTCGCCTCTAAGCCATCGGCCTTCAGGTCTTCCATCGCGTCAAGAATCGCGCCCTTTGTAGAACCCCAGCCGATGAGAGTGATTGGCGCTTTCCTTGGCCCGTGGAGGGTCGCTTTCTTGGAGTCAGGAATTACCTCGTCGGCCAGCTGAATCTTTCGCATCCTCTTCGTCATCATCTTCACCCTTACGTCTGCGGCCTCGGTTATGTGGCCATACTCATCGTGTTCGTCGCCTGTCGTCCAGAATATTCCTCCCTTCTGTCCTGGCCTGGACCTGGCCGAGATTCCGAGCTCGCTGAACTGGTACCGTTTGTACTGTTCGGTTTTGGCCAAGTCCTCATCCTTGGCCACGTTGCCTCTGTCAACTTTCATGCCGTCCCCGTTGAATATTGGGACGTCTCTGTAAGTGCTGGCGATGAACTTGTCAACCATCACGATCACGGGCACCTGGTAACGGTCAGCATAGTTGAACGCGTCGAACGTGTCGTAGTACGTCTCAACAGAGTCGCCAGGCGCAATGACCATTCTCGGAAATTCCCCGTGGGCCGCGTGGAGCACGAAGCGTAGGTCAGCCTGCTCTGTCCTCGTAGGAAGCCCTGTAGCAGGCCCCGCACGCTGGTAGAGGATGATGACAGGTCCGGGTGCTTCTGTTATGCCGCTCCAGCCGAGCCCCTCAGCCATCAACGAGAACCCTGGTCCAGAGGTCGAGGTTGACGAGCGAAGCCCTGCGTGAGCAGCACCGGTGGCCATGTTGATGGCGGCTATTTCGTCCTCTGTCTGTACAACAATCATGTTGTAGTCCTTCTGGTGGGATTCTAGGTACTCGCTCTCGTCCGTGGCCGGTGTTATCGGATAGTAGGTCTGGAACCCACAGCCGGCTTTCAGCTTAGCAATGGCGACGGCTTGGACCCCTCTGACCATCATCCGCCTCTCCTTAGAGGGCTGAGGACGCAACTTTACCGGAAAAGTGTCTGCCCCAAACATCTTCCTGGCGTAGTCGTAGCCTCTTCTAGCGGCGGTCACGTTTAGGTCTCCGAGGGCTGCCTTTCGGCCTGTGAACCCTTCCCTGATTGCGCTGGCCGCAAGTTCGAAGTCGTAGTCCACGAGGCCGAGAGATGCTCCGAGGGCGATGGTGTTCACCATGACCTGGTACTTGCTAATCTCCCGTTCATGCCCGTATTCTTTCAGCGCGTCGATGAGCAGGTCGAGATATGGGACTGGGTAGAGCTTGATGTCGTCCCTGCCGAAAGAATCCGGAACGAGCTTCAGCGAGCTATCGTAGATTATTCCGCCGCCCGGACTGACCTCGTGCCTGTGTCCTCTGTGCGTCGGGGCATGCTTGTTCAGGTCGCCGAACATTGTCTCTCTATCCAGGGCAACCAGTAGGTCTACCCAGTCTACGTGGGACCGTGGCTCTCGTGCGTCTATCCTCAGCCGGTAGTAGCTGTGTTCTCCCTTGATATTGGAGTGGTACTCGATGTTTGC
>DATBWE010000144.1:0-4023 GCA_036514975.1 Bathyarchaeia archaeon | reverse complement strand
CTCGGGAAACCTCGACACTATGTCTCGAACCTGTCGCTTCTCCATCGCTAAGATTAGGTCCGCGTCACGGACGATCTCTTTGCTAATTGGCCTCGACCGGAAATCCTTCAGGGTCCTGTATGCGTTACCGATTACGAGCCTTAGTCTAGGCTCCGCAGTGCTCCACGGGTCTGCATCTAATCCGCAAGAGGACACGTGGACTCCCGCTATTCCCCGCTCTTCCAGCTTCTCCTTCAACAGTGCCTCAGCCATGGGGCTCCTGCAGATGTTGCCTGCGCAGACAAACGCGATTTTCAACGGGAACGCCTCTCTTTCTCGGCTCGTCCGGGAATGTTTAAAACACCGCCAGCATCGCCAACCCCAACCATACGAGACTGAAGGGTTCGAATGAGCAAGGAACTGAAGAAAGTCCCGGAGATCAAGGTCTTCGGCAAATGGACCACAACAGGGGTGGAGGCTCAGGACCCCGGCTTGAAACGATATATTTCCGCAAGGCCCAGCCTAATCCCACACACGAGCGGCCGCCACGAACACCAGCGCTTCCGCAAATCAACCCTCAACATAGCCGAACGCCTCATCGACAACATGATGCGGCCTGGGCATTCAGGCGGAAACAAAGCACAAGCCATCGGCATCGTCGAAAACGCCATGGACCTGATTGCCATACGCACAGGCAAGAACCCGCTGGAGATACTTGTCAGGGCGGTTGAGAACGCTGCTCCTTGCGAAGACGTCACAAGAATTGCCTACGGCGGAATAGTATACCCGATATCCATCGACATAGCGCCTCAGAGGCGGGCTGATATCGCGCTACGCCACATCACAGAGGCGGCGAGGGCGGCTTCTCACAACAACCCGCGGACCGTAGATGAATGCCTCGCCGAAGAACTTGTCCTCGCAGCCGCGCGAGACGCGAAGAGCGCCTCGGTCCGGAAGCGGGACGAGATAGAACGTATAGCCCTAGCTTCTAGGTAGAAGCTTTCTTCGCCGCACTCTTTCCACGCAGGAACTGTTTGACATCTCTCGAAACTATCCCGATAAGCACCCCGAGAAGAACAGGGGGGAAGGGCCAGCTCAGGACGAGTCCTATGGGCCACGCGTTGTTCCTGACCCAGTCCTGGAAGAAAGCATTAGCCTCGTACTCCAGGGACATTCCCCAAAAGAGAACAACAATGACCGCAAATTCGCCTAGGATAAGAGTCCGGGCCAGTCCTTCTCTCCATCCTGACCCGAACACACCCAACCTACTCTGTCGCCCTCAGGGAGAATAGACTAGTGCTGAAGGGTAGAATAGGTTTTCCGGCCTCTCTTCCAACTTTATAGCTTCAGATACCAGCCTCTATCAATCTTGTCTACGGTAGAGAAGTCTAGTATCCCTGTTTCGTCTCTGAGTGCCCAACTTGAAAGAGCCGGGTCTATCCTCCAGAACGGAGCCGTTGAACAGATAGAGAGCTATCGCTCACGGTTCACAACCGTTGAAGGACTCTACAAACGACTCTTCAAAGACATCATCGTCTCAGGCTTCAGCCCTGAGGCTGCGCGCCAGACCGCGCTCAAACTCTTCGGAACAGACACTGTTCCGTTCGCGGCGGTCGACGGGACGGAATACGCCCGTCCCCTCTTTGACCTTGTCGTCTTCTTTGGCGGGTCCTACGCGGCAAAGGGAACAGTAGAATTCCCAAGGAACGGGCTTCCAAGGGTCGAGTACGAGGACCAGTTCCTGAGGAATGGACGCGCCCTATCCAGCTGTGTACCTGTCTATGTTAACGAGGTTCCGGACATTGACCAGAGCTTCATACAGCCAGGCGAGGTCTCGGAATTGTCCCTCGTCCGACCCCTGACGGACGAGGCCATAGTCAACAACTCCACCATCCCCGCCTGGATAATGACTTTCTCAGAATTCTACCTCGCCTACAAAATGGCAGCAGAACCCGACGGCCCACGGATCATTCTAATGGACCGCAGCCTCGCAACCACCCTCGCCAGCCTCATCTATGACACCTCGCGACGAAAGCTGTGGAAGACGAACGGCGCGCTCTACGGGTACGAGGTAGATGGTGAACCGCTGGATGAAAATGACCTCGGATACGCGCGTCATCGTGTACACAGCCCATCCCTCAGCCTTCCCCCTCCAAGAGGAGACTATCTCCGTTACCGGTGTCTGTTGACTCTCGAACACGAGGGAGAGCTGTCTCTCGCAGACCTCTGTCGAAAGCTGAAGATTTCCCGTCCAGATCAAGTGAAACGGGTTGAAAGGTTTCTGAAGAGGTCAGTCAAAGAAGGCTTTCTCGATGAAAGAGTAGAAGTCTACTCATTCAGACAGCGATACCGAACGACGTGGCCGCGAATCAGGAAACTTGTCGAATCACTTGGCCGCCGAATGTTCGAGGAGAAGCCCAAGGAAAACCCGATGAAACTGTGGAAGAAAGGCGAACCTCATTGGATGACGACTCAAGACCTAGCCTTTCTGACCCTCTTCACCCTAAACATGCTCGTCGAGGAGGCTTGGCGAAAACCCATACTCCTCATAGGTATGACCAAGGACACAGCCGCCCGTGACCTGAAAAACCACGTTCTGCCAGTCCTGGTTTCAAACAACATCTGGTCCTCAGGACTGTCTCAAGAAGAACTCTCCCGCATTCCCAACACAGACCGCATGCTACTACAGACCCTAAGCGTCTTCAACCATGAAACGATGCCTGTCCCCTGGTCCCTGGTCGAATACGACTCCTGCTTCCTGACCACGGTCCCTGACTTTTCACACAGGCCCGGCTTTGTCAGCGGGGCGATAAAGAACAAGATAACGCCCGAGCGACTGTTCCTCAAGACCTACGTTCAGCTCTCACAGACAGAATACGACCCCCAGCTGAGAAGCAACGTGCTCCTCGTGGACCGCTTAACATATTCCGATTTCGACTTTAGACCAGATACGACTCTGAGCTTCTCACACACCTACGGAAGCGCAGATGAGGACGTTTCACCCATCGTATTCAAGAGCATCAGCGTTCCAAACCCTGTCCAAAACCTTGTCATGCTGACCCTCGTCTCGATGACTAGCAAAAGCATACCCGAACTCTTCGGACACAACAAACCCCTGTTCATCGCAGACAAGGTTGCAAAGTGGAATTTCGAGGAAATGCGTCGTATCATCGACACAACAGGCAAATGGCTTATGAACAATCCCAAACTTCGACAGTTCGTGTTTTACATGAGCACGTTCCGAGAAAGGAGGAGCGAGATTGAAGCTACTAGAAGAGAAAACTTCTAGATACTTCACGGACTTCGACGGCCGCTTCCGAGCTCGGCTGAGCCATGTTACCCCCGCCTTCATCCCAGCCGCAACCCACGAGCTGACAGGAACATCATCACGCTACGACTGCCGCATCAAAGTAGAGTACAACAAAGACATCATGGGGCTCATCGAAGAAGGAATGCTTGTCGCGGTCCGGAACTTCAAGTCCAGCCAGAGACAAAAGCGTCACTCGCTGATGGTGGTTAGTAGGGTCTGGCCTGAGCACTATGGGCTCAAAGGACTATCCGAATCCAGCTACTACCCCATGCAGTTCGAAATCATACAACAATCCGTCAAAGACTGGGACACGAGCGACAAGTCAACAATGATGGTCCAGATCAGCGCCATACCCATCAACTACGACCTGATAATCGACGGAGATGCGGAGCCGAAATACGAGAGAGGATTCTCCTACCCTGTCATAGCGGCAGAGGCCCAGATTCTCAACCGTGACATGATAGGCCACATGTACAACCAGCGCATACTCGCAAAACTAGGCTATGACGCAAAGGCCACGACAAGCGACGCGCACAAAGACCCGCGGATTGGAACCATCCAAATGTTCGAGTCCATGGAAGAGAAAATTCCAATCTACGTGGACTTCGAATCGATGGTACGATACCATTTCGGAATTTTCGCCTTTACGGGCGCTGGAAAGTCGAACCTTCTCTCCAACATACTCAGACGAATACTAATCCATCAATCGGACGTCAAAGTCGTGGTTTTCGACA
>DATBWE010000143.1:0-2401 GCA_036514975.1 Bathyarchaeia archaeon | reverse complement strand
AAGCTCATTGAGATCATCGAGACCCCGGAGAAGGCCGAGGTGCTGGTCGACCCGATGCGCCGGGAGATTGTGAGGCTTCTGGCCGAACGGGCCATGACCGAGTCGGAGCTCGCCGATGTTCTCGGGCTCTCAGACCCATCGGTGGGTTATCATCTCGTGTTGCTCAGGAAGGCTGGACTTATCCGGCTTGAGAGGAAGGAAGTGGAGGAGCATGGAATTGTCACGAAACTATATCGTAGCACCGCTCTCGTGACTCTCATCAACGACAGCAAGCTTCCCCTCCGGATAAGACGATACTTCATGCCCGTGAACACGGAGAGGGTCCGTGGGGCCATCGCCGCCTTAAGACTCGCCGGGAAGAACCGGGCGGTCGTGGACTCTAACTATGTCGACTCTCTTGCGAAGTGGCTTAATGACAAGGTCATTGAAGTTGCCCGGACCTATCGAGCGTCCGGGGAGCCCCGGCGAGAATCCGTACTTAACGATCTCTACCTTGCCGCCTTGCGCCAGATGACGAACGTGACATCGTCTAGTGTCCCTCGACAGAAGCGAGAAAGAAGAAGGAAGCTCCTTCCGAAGGAGGGGAGGGGTCACCCGTGAAGATCTGCTCGCTGCGTCCACGCGAACAAAAAGGCATTGTTAGTCGTATCTTACCGTTTTGTCGTATCTAAATCCTAAAATACCGGGCTTTCGCTTCTAGGGCCTCAGTGAGCCAAAGCTAGGAATGGGCCGTACTCTTCGGATAGATCCTCTGAGCTTGGTCCTGTTTGTGGTGTTCGTGTTCCTAATGGTAGTCATGGAGATGTATCTCTTTGACATGGTCTGAGGTCTTTGGAAGACGTCGCGGACGAGTGGAAGATTCGCACGCGTGAGTTCGCTGTTTCGGCCCTTCAAGCTTTAGGACGCCCTCGGCTTTTGGGAGCAGATTCTGGGTAATATCTTCATTAGCCGGCGTCTCATTTTGTTATCTACGGCCTTATCGAATGGCGACGGACCAGCCGGAGAAAACATGGCCTTCGGCCGTCCAATCAGGCCTGAGGAAACGGTTCTTCAGAGCCATTAGGGGAGACTCTCGACTCTATGAAGAGGTCGAGCACGATCCGAAGGCTAACCAACAGGTCCTTCTAGTAATAGGGATTGTAGCCACGGCCCAGGCTGCCGGCATAGCCTTGGAGAACCTAATCTCAGCCCAGCCTCTCTCTGGAACATTGCTCGAATCGATCGTCGGATTCGGCCTGACGCTGGCGGGAATAGGCCTCTGGTCCCTTCTGCTCTACTTTATCGGGACGAGGCTGTTTCAGGGAAAGGCAACCCCTGGGGAGGTATGGCGGGCCTCGGGATTCGCCCGGTCCCCGGGCATATTCTACATCATACCTGTTGTGGGAATGCTGGCCAATCCGTGGATGATTTACACGAATATCAAAGCCGCAAGACAGGCTCTCGACGTGAGCACTGGAAGAGCACTGGCGGCCTCGATACTCAGCTTTCTGCCGTACCTCTTCCTCATAGGTGTGCTCCAGACTGTGACGTTTCAACAGCTTGAGATAGCGCTTTTGGCGACGATTCTCGGGACGCTGTTCGTGGCGGTATACTACACGTCTGTTCAGGGTCCGCAGCCAGCTGAAGGCAATCCTTCGACGACGTGAAATGAAGTATCTGGAACTCAAGTCCCGCAAATGCAATTCTGGGCCGGGCGTATTCGACTGGTTTTTCGGAAAGGGAAGTCATAGGTGGAGTGCCTGGTTACTAGATGAGGCTCCAGTAACTGACAGGAACTCTCTGGGCTAGATGGATCGTTCCCTACATCCGACAAGCTCCGTCACCCGAGCTACTTCGCATCTAGTGAAAGGGACTGAGGATGGCTCATATCCACTTGGTCCGAACTCCTAGGGTTTTGTAGTGCGGGTCATCCGTTACGACGTAGTCTGCGTCACCCGTCTGCACGGGAGATGCGATGATCGCGTCGGCGATGGGAATGTCTTGATGGGACAGAAGGAGTCTTCCGGCCGCGAGCGCCATCTCCTCGGTGATCGGCAATACTTTCATACCCCTTTCCTTCAGCAGATTCAGCCTCAGATGGGCGGTGGATTCGCCCATCCTTGTTCCTGCAATCTTCAAGAATTCTGTTAAGACTATCGAGGGCGCAAGGAGACGATGGGCCAGCTCGTAGGTGATAGCCGTTTCAACGCGTCTCTTTGCTTCCTTGCTGGGTGGAAATTCCAGCGTGAGGAGGAGACGAGTGTCGGCTATGGCCGTCAACGCCACTTCTTTCTCAGAGCTGCCAGCTCTTGGAGAATTTTCCTGTAAGCCTCTTCTCCGACAACTTCCCCTCCCTGCAAGGGTGATGCGGGCCTTAGCAGGATGCCTTTCTCATGCGCCTGTACTTCCAGCAGTGAGCCCT
>DATBWE010000142.1:0-3493 GCA_036514975.1 Bathyarchaeia archaeon | reverse complement strand
TGGGGCTTCCTGCGGCGGTTGTGAGCGTTCCAGTTACGGTCGTCGTGTTCGTGCCGGTTATCACTGCCGGGTTCAGCTTGACGGCGAGGGAGGTCTGTGCCGGGTACGTTACGGAGTAGACTAGAACGTATGAGCTCGTTGATGTGAAGGCTGTTTTGAAGAAACTTGGAGTGTGGTCGTCGATGTCAGGCGGGTCTCCTGGTAGTCCGCCTGGATAGCTGTTCCTCATTAGAAGCCCTAGGACCGTGTTGCTAGCCGGAAGCTGTGCTCCCCCGACGTTCGAAGTAATCGGAACATCGTTCGGGGGGTTTCCGCCTATCGTTATTATCCGACGATATTCTGTGGTGGCGCCTGTGCTGGGATCTCTTATTTCCTTGAAGTTGATCGTGGCCAGTCCTAGCGGCGTGTCGAACTTGGTTCCGTTCGCGATACGGACCATCCAGAACCACTTACTGTCCTCGCCATACCCGCAGAACAGCGGCTGGCCTGTGGGCCCGCAGAGGTTCCTGTTGTAGCTGACGAATATGGCGACGTGCGTAACGCCGTATCGCTCCATGAGCTTGACTGCTAGGGACTCGTTCAGCATGAACCCGGCCGCGATTGCCTGGATCTGTGTGAGGTTTCCCGTCCCGTTATCCGCGAGCGTATGCCGTCCCGTGTTGACTGAAATCCAGTAGCCATAGTCCCACCACGCGAAGATGACGCTCGTGGAAGGCAGGTTATTGTTCATCCAGGACAGGGTCTCAAGCCAGTCGGGGACAAGGCTGGAGACCGGAAGGCTTGCCGAGGCGATCGTCACAGGGTTGCCCGCTGACCGAACAGCGCTCACGAACGTTGGCGTGACCAGGACGAGGATGATCATGAGTATGCCGAGGCTGAACTCTCGGCTCAGAGGCTTCTGAAACCTTAGCTTACGCCGAGAGAATATGACCGACTGACGCATAATATCCATAGCCGGGTTTCCGAGTTCGACGACCGCGCCAGCAGCAAGCACCGCGATAGCGGGCGCTAGAATCAATGTCAGCCGAACGAGGCTGGCGGCGAAGTAGAAGGCTGTTGCCCCGAAGATAATCAAGAGGACGTCGCCTTCACGCAGTCGCTGGAAGGCGAAGAAGAAGCCGAAGACAGAGAGCAGTGTCAGGCTGCCTAGTTCGAGGAACAGACTCGCCCACGTAGATGGACGATTCTCTGCGACCGACGCAACGAGGGGGATGTCTTGGCGGATGAACGGGTTGATAGTTGCTAGGAATTTTCCCTGAACAGATATGAGCAGGTCCGCCCGGTACAGTATGACGATAGCCGCCACGACGCTCGCAATAGACAGGCCCCAGACAGCCAGCCTCCCCTTCCCGGTAGTTGTCAGCCGGGAAAGCTGGACGAGTATGAGTATGCCCATCACGCCGACTAGGGCAAGGGTGGTGCTGTCCCTGATGAAGACATAGCCCAGCAATGGTATCTGGGTTCCAGAGTAGAGGAAGAACCCTTGAGTGATGCCGAAGGCCAGAAGCAGCCTTGGACTGTAGCGTTTCAGTACCACAAGAGCCAGGGCGAAGAGGCCTAGGACTTCAGCGGCATAACGGAAGCTTCCCCATGAGAAAGCCATCCAGGTCAGGCTCAGGCTTGAGAGAAAGCTGTAGAGAAGGGTCCCTTTCAGGGAACGGGTCGGGTTTACAGCCCGTATGAAAAAGAGGAATGTCAGTATCATCGCAGGAATTCCGATTTCCTCGTTGTCGAAGAAGCCGAGGCTTGTCCGGCTCAGAAGGCTCGAGTTGAACCCGAGGAAGAGGGCTGCGAAGAGCCCTGCGCTCTTACCCCAGAGGTCTCGGGCGAAAAAGTACGTGACGAACACGGTGAAAGCGCCCATCAAGACGGGCGTGTACACCGCCACATCGTACAGGCTCACGGTGATGCCTAGGTCTCGGAGGAAGAAGTAGATCATTGCACCGATAAACGCTGTTCCAGGGTAGCTGGTTGTGACAGATTCTCTTCCGAATGGGTACCACGCGGTCGTGTCTACGTACCTGTACCAGTTTTCCCATCCGTTGACGACGATCTCGCGCATGTTGTTGAAGGCGAAGTAAGGGTCGAACTCGCTGATGTACGCCCCGTACCGCAACGGGAGAAGGCGAATCAGAGCGGTGAGCGTTAGAATGATGGAGAGTATCGTGTAGTGGAGGACGGTCGCTCGTGGTATCGAGCCGAGCGTGTTGCGTATGGCGCGCAGGCGGGACCTTATGCTTTCACGGCTGAGGCCTGACTTCATCCCGGAGAAGCGGCCTTCCGGCTCCTCGCTCATTTCTTGTAAGCAGACTCTCCATTAGGGGGTTTCGAGGTAACGGGAACTGCGCGAGGGCAGTAGGGTGTTAATATTCTTGTGGTTAGATTACGCAAAACATCCTGTGAGCACAATCACTGCCCAGACTCTTCAAGAACCAGGTCTAGTATTCGTTTGGTGCAAGCCTCATTCCACGGGCTGCTCTTTGAGCCTGAGCGACGGCTCATCTGCGTTAAGACTTGCCTCAACGCCCACAGGAATTGTCACGTGAACCTTTCCGTGCCCGCACTGCAATCCCACGATGGATGGCTTGCCCAGTGGAAGTATTCTCTCTCTGACAATCTCCTCAATGCTCGGCATCGGTTCCTCGGCTTTCGGAACCTCGCTGAATTCTCCCACCACTACTCCAGCAACTTTCTCAAGTTTGCCGGCCATCGCCAAGTGCAATAGTCCCCTGTCGATCATTTCCGGGGAAGAGTACACGTCTTCGAAAAAGAAGATGCAACGGTCAAGGCTGACTTCGTATGGTGTTGCGAGGGTTTCTTCGCACGTTTCTAGGTTTCCTCCCATCAGAGGGCCTTTTGCCTTTCCATCATGAATGGTTCGGAGTAGCATTCCCCGAATCGGGTTAGCAAGCTCAAGGCCAGATTTTCCCGACAATAGCTTGAGTGCTCTTTCCAAATTCCCCTGTTTTATCACCAGGTCGTCGGACCCTAACGACTGGTCCAAGTGGGAGGCGCTGGGCCCATGGAAAGTGACGAGTCCTGTCCGGTTGTGGATTGCTACGTGGAGGAATGTGATGTCGCTGTAGCCCATCAGAATCTTGGGATTATCCTTGATCGCGTCGTAGTCGAGCAGTGGGAGAAGCCGTGCGGCTCCGTATCCTCCAACTGAGCAAAAGATAGCGTTTACCCCTGGCTCCTTGAAGAGCGTCATTATTTCCTCAGCTCTGTCCTTGTCCGCTGCTGCCATGAACCCGGTCTTCAGCATCTTCCTCGTCGCGTTTCCTAGGCTTACCTTGTAGCCCTGTTTTGTGAGAAAGTCTATTCCGGCTTTGAGAGAGAACGGGTCCGCGTAGCTTGACGGAGAACAGATACCAATCGTGTGGCCGGCCCTAAGCCGGGGAGGCTTGACAATCTTCAACCTATCAGCTCATCCATGAGGGCTGGCCTGCAATATGCCGGATAAGGTTACTCGACGGGGCTTGTTAGAGTTTCG